>NZ_JBIBZU010000019.1:0-41835 GCF_043088245.1 Streptomyces sp. NPDC014623
CGGAGGACCGGGCGGCCATTCTCCTGGAGCCATCAACGGCAAACACCCCATCAGCCACACCCGGTCCTCCCGGACCGCCCAACATTCTTAAGGACACCTCATGACCCGCATCAACCGGCGTGACCTCGGACTTCTCGTACTCAGGGTCGGTACAGGAGCCGTTCTGGCGGCCCACGGCAGCCAGAAGCTGACCGGCTGGTTCGGCGGCGGGGGCATCGAGGGCACCACCGCGGCGATGGAAGCCATGGGTTTCCACCCGCCGAAGCACAGCGCGCTGGCCGCCGGAATCGGCGAGGCGGGCGGCGGGATCCTGCTGGCCCTCGGCCTCGCCACCCCCGCGGCCGGTGCAGCCGCTGCGGGCACGATGGCGGGCGCGGTCGCCGTGCACGCGCCTGCCGGCTTCTTCGCGACGGGCGGCGGCTACGAGTACCCGGCCTTCCTCGGCTTCACCGCCGCCGCGATCGGAGTGACGGGCGCCGGACGCTACTCCCTGGACCATGCCACCTGCCATGTCCTCGACCGCCCGTGGATCGTCGCCCTCGCGTTCACCGGCAGCGCCCTGGCGGCGGCGGCCGTCGTCGGCCGACGCGCGAAGGGGCAGGAGAAGGCCGGGAGCGAGGCCGGGGACGAGGGCGTGTAGCTCCCTCGCATTGATCGCTGTTTCAGGGGCATCCGGCAGTGCATGAATGCGAAGGCACTGTCGATGAACGCACGTGGTCAGGCCAGAAGAGCCGCGCGCAGCAAAGCCATGGACGCGGGGGCCCGCGCCGGGTTCGTGGCACGAGGGGTGATCTACCTCCTGGTGGGGCTGCTGGCCCTGCGCATCGCTTTCTCCGACGGAGGCGGGAAGCAGGCCGACCGGGGCGGCGCCATCGCCGAGATAGCCGAGAAGCCCTTCGGGAACGTCCTGCTGTGGGTGCTCGGTGTGGCGCTGGCCGGCATGGCTCTCTGGCGGCTGTCCGAGGCGTTCTTCGGCCAGGCGGGCCCCGAGGGCGACAAGGCGAGCAAGCGGGCCATGGCCGCGGGACGTTTCCTCTTCTACGCCTTCGTGTCGTACTCCGTCCTCTCCTACGCCGCCGGCGACCGGAGCAGCGGGAGCGGATCGAGCGACAAGCAGACCGACGACGTCACGGCGCGGGCCCTGCAATGGACCGGTGGCCAGTGGATCGTGGGGATCGCGGGCGCCGTCGTGATCTGCGCGGGGCTCTGGATGGCCTACCGGGCCGCCACGCGCAAGTACCACAAGCACCTGAAGACGAGTGAGATGACGAAGAGGACCCGTCAGGCCGTCGACGTCACAGGTGTCTTCGGCGGCGTCGTCCGTGGCGCGGTCTTCGCCACGGCGGGCGGATTCGCCCTGGCGGCTGCCGTCCAGCACGAGCCCGGCCGCGCCAAGGGCATGGACGACACCCTGCGCTCCTTCACCGAGACGCCCGCGGGGCCCTGGCTGCTCGTGCTCATCTCTCTCGGCCTGGCGGCGTTCGGCCTCTTCTCCTGGACCAACGCCCGCTATCGCAAGGTCTGAGCCGGCGACGTCCCCGGGAGACGGCGGTGGAGCGCTCCCGGGCCTCCCTGGAGCGGGCCGGTCCCTCCGGCCGGCGGCGGATGGTCGTGCAGCCGCAGGCCGGAAGTGAACGGACGATCGCCACGGTCACCGCCGGCCGCCCGTCGCCCTACGGCGCGCCGCCAGCGCGATGTTGCGTGCCATCCCGCCGAACACCACCGCGTGGAAGGGCGACACGCCCCACCAGTACGCGTGGCCGAGCAGCCCCGACGGATGGAAGACGGCCCGTTGCCGGTAACGGGACCTGCCGTCCTCGCCCCCCTCCACGTACATCTCCAGCCAGGCCAGGCCGGGCAGTCGCATCTCCGCGCGCAACCGGAGGAGCCGGCCGGGCCGGATCTCCTCGACCCGCCAGAAGTCCAGGGAGTCCCCGACCCTCAGCCGCTGGGCGTCCCGCCGGCCCCGGCGCAGCCCCACGCCGCCGATCAGCCGGTCCAGCCAGCCCCTGACCGCCCAGGCCAGGGGGAACGAGTACCAGCCGTTGTCACCGCCGATCCCCTCGACGACCCGCCACAGGGCCTGCGGCGGGGCGTCCACGTCGCGTTCGCGCACGTCGGTGTACAGACTCCCGCCCGCCCATGCCGGGTCGGTGGGGAGCGGATCGCTGGGGATGCCCGGGACGGACGCGGAGGACCACCGTGTCGTCACCCTCGCCTCACGTACCCGTTGCAGGGCGAGCGAGAGAGCGGTGGCGAAGGAGAAGGGCTGCCCGGGCCGGTCCGGGACGTAGTCGGCGATGTCGTGTTCGTGGCAGACGACCTCGTAGCGCAGGGACTCCGCGAGCGGGCGGGCGATCGACGCGGGCACGGGGGTCACCAGGCCGACCCAGTGACTGGACAGACCCGGCGAGAGCATCGGCACCGCCAGGATCAGCCGGCGGGGGAGCCCGGCGACCTGCGCGTACTTCTGCATCATTTCGCGGTACGTCATGACGTCGGGTCCGCCGATGTCGAAGGTGCGGTTCACCTCGGCGGGCATGTGCGCACTTCCCACGAGGTAACGCAGCACGTCCCGGACGGCGATCGGCTGGATCCGCGTCGACACCCAGCTGGGGGTGATCATGACCGGCAGCCGCTCGGTGAGATAGCGCAGCATCTCGAAGGACGCCGAACCCGAACCGATGATGACCGCGGCGCGCAGGGCGGTCGTCGGCACACCCGAATCGAGCAGGATGCGTCCGACCTCTGCGCGCGAACGCAGATGCGGCGAAAGCTCCCGTACGGGGACGTCGCCGGGGGTGAGCCCGCCCAGATAGACGATGCGGCGGACACCGGCCGCCTTCGCCTGCTCGCCGAAGATCCGTGCCGCCTGACGGTCGGTCCTCTCGAAGCCCGGCCCGGCGGCCAGCGCATGGACCAGGTAGTAGGCGATGTCGATGCCGTGCATCGCCGCGCTCAGGGACTCCGCGTCGGTCACATCCCCCTTGACCACCTCGGCCTCACCGGCCCACGGGTAGTCGCGGAGCTTCTCCGGGGTCCGCGCCAGACAGCGCACCCGGTGCCCGGCCTCCAGGAGCCCGGGCACGAGGCGGCCCCCGATGTATCCCGACGCGCCCGTCACCAGGCACCGCAGCCCGCCGCTGTCGTCCTTGCTCTCCATGACCCCTCGCTCCGGCTCGCGTCTCCTTCTCCCACCGTGTCCCCGCGCGGGCGGTTCCGCTTGCCGGCGGGGCCGAAGTGCTGAGGCGGGACGAGCCGGCGGAGCGTTCTCCGCGCGGGGCGGGGGGAGCAGGCCCGCGAGCTGCGGCAGACACCCTGCTGCTCCCGTATGCGCCCTAGTATGGGGCGGTGAACAGCACAGACGACCCTCGCGACGGATCCGGCACGGATGCGGCCGGGGTGTCGGAGCTCCAGGCCCTGGCCGCGGAGCTGCGGCGGATGAACGGCGAGATCAACCGGCTGGTTCACTCCTTCGCGCAGGCTCAGGGCCTCCATGCGACGGATGTGCAGGCGCTGGGCGCGATCCTCGACGCGGATGCGCCGCTGACCCCCGGGCGGCTCCGTGAACATCTCGGCCTGACATCGGGGGCGGTGACGGCGTGTCTGGACCGGCTCGAGCGTTCCGGGCACATCAGGCGTGCACGGGAGAGCCGTGACCGCCGTGTCGTGCACCTGTACTACGAGCCCGCGGCGAAGGCGGCCGCGAGGTCGTTCTTCATGCCCCTCGCGGAGGCGGCGGCCGGTGCGCGCTCCGCGTCCGAGCCGCAGGAGCTGGAGGCCGCACTCCGCTTCCTCGCCCGGATGAACGGCGAATTGGCTCACATGCAGGTTCCCGGACGCTGAACTGCCGCGCCGGTGCTTGAACACGCTCAGCGGGCATGTAATCTCAATCATTGAGATACATCATGAATGAGAGATCGCGGCCGATCCAGGAGTGCCATGCCCACCGCATCGAGGCCGGTTCGCCGGCTGATTCTTGTCCCCGTGTTCCTCGTACTGGCCTGGCTGGTCGTCGGTGGTTCGTTCGGCTCGTACGCCGGGAAGCTCGGGGAGGTAGCCACCAACGACCAGGCCTCGTTCCTGCCGCAGAGCGCCGAGTCCACTCGGGTCGTCGAAGCCCAGAAGGCGTTCAGCAAGCAGGAGACCATGCCTGCCGTCGTGGTCTGGACGTCGGACGAGGACGGCCAGGAGCTCGCTCCGGAGCAGCAGAAGGAGGCGACCGCCGCCCTGGCCTCCTTGAAGGGCGGGCCGGGAGTGGCCGGCGAGGTGAGCCCCGCCCTGCTCTCCGAGGACCGCAAGGCCCTGGAGGGCGTCGTCCAGCTGAGGCCGGACCTGGACGACGAACTCCCTGACGCCCTCGCGCACATCCGGAGCGTCGCACAGGACGTCCCGGGCACGATGGTCGGGATCGCGGGCCCTGCGGCCTCCCAGGCCGACCTGTCGGACGCCTTCGCCGGCATCGACGGACTGCTGCTCGGCGTCGCACTGGTGACCGTGCTCGTCATCCTGCTCCTGGTCTACCGGAGCGTCCTGCTGCCCCTGATCATCATCATCGGCGCGGTCTTCGCACTCGGCGTCTCCTGCGCGATCGTCTACGTACTGGCCGACCACGACGTCCTGCGGGTCGACGGCCAGGTCCAGGGCATCCTGTCGATCCTGGTGATCGGCGCCGCCACCGACTACGCGCTCCTGCTCACCGCGCGCTTCCGCGAGGAGCTCGGCCGGCAGCCCGACCGGTGGACCGCGATGCGCGCCGCTCTCCGTGAGTCCGTCGGGCCCATCACGGCCAGCGCCGCCACCGTGGCCCTGGGGCTGCTGGCCCTGCTGCTCAGTGACCTGACCAACAACCGGGCGCTCGGCCCCGTGGGTGCCATCGGCATCGTGTGCTCGGTCCTGAGCGCCCTCACCTTCCTGCCCGCCGTCCTGGTCCTGCTCGGCAGGGTCGCGTACTGGCCGTCCGGCCCGAAGAAGGGGCAGACCGAGCCCGAGGCCGGTTCGACGGGTGTCTGGTCGCGGATCGCCGGGCTCGTCGACCGCTCCCCGCGCAAGGTGTGGGCCGTGACGCTGGTCGGCCTTCTGGCCTGCGCGGCCTTCATGCCGACGCTGAACT
This sequence comes from Streptomyces sp. NPDC014623, assembly GCF_043088245.1. Classification (NCBI taxonomy): domain Bacteria; kingdom Bacillati; phylum Actinomycetota; class Actinomycetes; order Kitasatosporales; family Streptomycetaceae; genus Streptomyces; species Streptomyces sp. NPDC014623. The sequence continues at coordinate 5,114 of NZ_JBIBZU010000019.1, forward strand.
CCAGGGGAGTGCCCCTCGAGGAGATCTTCGTCAACGACACGCCGTCCGTCGCCGCTCAGGAGACCCTCGGCCGCCACTTCCCCGGGGGGTCGGGCAACCCCGCCGTCGTGATCGCCGATGCCGGCCGCTCCGGGCAGGTCGTCGCCGCCGCCGAAGAGGTCCCCGGTGTCGCGAGCGTTTCCGTGATGACGGCCTCCGGCCGCCCGGGCAGCGGTGAACCGCTCGTCGTGGACGGACGGGTCCGTATCGACGCCACCCTGGCGGACGCGGCGGACAGTGACGCCGCCAAGGAGACGGTCACCCGGCTGCGCGACGCCGTCCACGCGGTCCCCGGTGCGCAGGCACTCGTCGGCGGCTACACCGCGCAGCAGTACGACACCCAGAGGACCGCCGAGCACGACCGCAACATCATCGTGCCGGTGGTGCTGGTCATCATCCTCGTCATCCTGATCGGCCTGCTCCGCTCGCTGTTGATGCCGCTGCTGCTCGTCGCCACGGTGGCGCTCAACTTCCTCGCCACCCTCGGCATCTCGTCGCTGGTCTTCGAGCACGTCTTCGGCTTCAGCGGCACCGACTCCTCCGTCCCGCTGTACGGATTCGTCTTCCTCGTCGCCCTCGGGGTCGACTACAACATCTTCCTGATGTCACGGGTCCGCGAGGAGTCCCTGATCCACGGCACGCGCAAGGGCGTACTGCGCGGACTGACCACCACGGGTGGAGTCATCACGTCGGCGGGCGTCGTCCTGGCGGCCACCTTCGCGGCCCTGGGAGTCATCCCGCTCGCCTTCCTGGTCCAGATCGCGTTCATCGTCGCGTTCGGCGTCCTGCTGGACACCCTCGTCGTGCGCTCGCTCCTGGTGCCGGCCCTGGTCAGGGACATCGGGCCGAGGGCCTGGTGGCCGGGAGCGCTGAGCCGGAGCCGCGAGGAAGCGCCGGCGGGGGCGGACTCCCTTCCGTAGCGGCCACCAGGACAAGGAAAAGGCCCGGGACGGCCGTGCGGTCCGTCCCGGGCCTTCCCGCTGCCCGGTGGGCCCGGCTGAGAGGGCGGGCCGCGCGGGGTGGCACGTCGGCCGTGGAGTCCGACGCGTGGCCGCCGTGATTTCTTCGGCGGTGCGTGGCTTGAGTGTCGAACAGGCGAGCAGCGCCGGCGTCCGGGCCGGCCGTCTCCCGCTCGGCGAGGGCATACCGGCGCGGCGCGTCCGGATGGGTGATGAGGGAGTCCCGGAAGAGGACGTCGTCCTTGCGCAGCCGCTCGTCGCGTGCCATGACGCGAAGGCGGGCGGCAGGCACGGAGCGTCTCCGGAGGTGCTCGCGTCCCGGCACTCCGGCAGGGCCGAGGTGTTCGAAGCCCAGGCGGGTGACGGCCTGCGCGACCGCCGGAACGCCGGTGGAGGTCGCCGAGCTCGCCACCTTCCTGATCCCCGGCCGGTCTCCTCCATCCACGGCAGCCACCACCTGGTGGACGGCGGTTCCTCCGCCTCCTGATCCCCGAATGGCGCATCGCCGCCCCGAGGGTCACAAAGGAAGTACGGACAACGAAGGAGAGCCATGAAAGCCGTCCAGTACCGCACCATCGGCGCCGCACCCGAGGTGGTCGGGATTCCCGAGCCCGTGGCCGGACCCGGCCAGATCCTGCTGAAGGTCAGTGCCGCCGGTGTCTGCCACTCGGACATCGCCGTGATGAGCTGGCCCGCCGAGGGGTTCCCGTACGAACTGCCGCTCACGCTCGGCCACGAGGGCGTCGGCACGGTCGCCGCGCTCGGCGAGGGCGCTACCGGTGTCTCCGTGGGGGACGCGGTCGCCGTCTACGGCCCATGGGGCTGCGGCACCTGTGTGAACTGTGCGGAGGGGCGGGAGAACTACTGTCTGCGTGCCGCCGGTCTCGGCATCCACCCGCCCGGACTGGGCAACCCGGGCGCCATGGCCGAATACATGATCGTCGACGATGCCCGGCACCTGACGCCCATCGGCGGCCTGGACCCGGTCAAGACGGTATCGCTGACCGACGCGGGCCTCACTCCGTACCACGCGATCAAGCGCTCGCTGCCGAAACTGCTGCCCGGCGCCGCCGCCGTGGTCATCGGTACCGGCGGCCTCGGCCACGTCGCCATCCAGCTCCTGCGCGCCATGACCGCCGTACGCGTCATCGCGCTCGACGTCACCGAGGAGAAACTGGCGCTCGCGCGGGCCGTCGGCGCCCATGAGGCCGTGCTGTCCGACGAGAACGCCGCCGCCAGGATCCGCGAACTCACCGGTGGCACCGGAGCCAAGGTGGTCCTCGACTTCGTCGGCGCCGAGCCGACCTTGAGGACGGCCGGTGCGGCCGCCTCCATCGACAGTGACATCACCATCGTCGGTATCGGAGGCGGCCTGCTGCCCGTGGGATTCGGTGTCCTGCCGTTCTCCACGTCGGTCTCCGCACCGTACTGGGGCTCACGCGGAGAGCTCGCCGAGGTCATCGAACTCGCCCACGCCGGTTCTGTCGACGTACACGTCGAGACGTACTCCATCGACGAGGCCCCACTCGCCTACGAACGTCTGCACGCGGGCGAGGTCAACGGCCGTGCGGTCATCCTGCCCAACGGCTGACCACCGGGAACGGCTCGCCGGAACGCCTGCCGGAGGCGTCCGGCGAACTGTCCGTGCCCTCAGGGAGCAGCCGTCGTGACGTCCGTCCGGGTCAGCCGCACGGGTTCGGTGCCGGTCGAACTGTGCCGCTCGGCCCAGTTCTCCAGCGCGGTACGGCAGGCGTGGTCCAGATGGTGGAGGCCGGACAGATCCAGGGCGACGGGCCGGTCCCTGGGCAGGGCCTCCAGGCTGTCGAGTATCTTCGGCAGCCGCAGAAAGGTCGCGTTCCCGGACAGCCGGGCACGGACGCCGTCGGCGCTGCTGGCGACGATCTCCAGCTTGATGTGGGAGGCGTCCCAGGCGGCCTTGGCCACGGAGAGGGCCAGACCCGTCACCACGCCCTCGAACATGTTCACCATGACGATCGCCGAGGCCGTGACGACCAGGATCACCGCCTCGCCCCGGTGTTCGCGCCACAGCGCCACGAGCGGTCGGAGCGGGATCAGCTTCCATCCGGCGTGGATGAGGATGCCGGCGAGTGCGGGCAGGGGGATGAGAGCGAGCGCGGAGGGGAACAGCGCTGCGAACAGCAGCAGCCACACACCGTGCAGCACCCGGGAGGCCCGGGTCCGTGCGCCCGCACGTACGTTGGCCGAACTGCGCACGATGACGGCGGTCATCGGCAGTGCGCCGAGGAGTCCGCACACGGTGTTGCCCGCCCCCTGGGCCATCAGCTCCTTGTCGTACTCGGTGCGCGGCCCGTCGTGCAGCCGGTCCACCGCGGCCGCGCTGAACAGGCTCTCCGCGGAGGCGATCAGGGTGAACGCCGCCACGGTCCCCAGCAGGCTCAGGCTCACGAGCCCGCCGAACTCGGACAGGGCGGGGGCCTGGACGGCGTCCAGCAGTCCCTGGACCTGGACCGTCCTGACCGGGAGGTCGAAGAGCAGCGTGACGAGCGTGGCCAGTGCGACCGCGGCGAGGGTGCCCGGGACCGCCCTCACCCGCTTCGGCATCCTGTTCCACCCCACCACCAGGGTGATCGTCGCGGTACCGACCGCGAGGGAGGCGAGAGCCGGAGGACTGGACACGGCATCGGCCAGCAGCCCCGGAACGCCGGTCATCTTGCCCGTACCGGAGGACGGGGCCTCGACGCCGGCAGCCGCGTAGAGCTGGCCGGCGATGAGGACGAGGCCGATGCCCGCGAGCATGCCCTCGACCACCGAGACCGAGATGGCCCGGAACCAGCGGCCCAGCCGCAGGGCGCCCATGGCCAGCTGGAGCAGCCCCGCTGTCAGCACGATCACCCCGAGCGCGGGCAGTCCGAAGGACTGGACGGCTTCGAAGACGAGCACGGTGAGACCGGCGGCCGGTCCCGACACCTGGAGACTGCTGCCGCGCATGAGGCCGGTGACGAGACCGCCCACGATGCCGGTGATCAGACCCAGCTCCGCCGGGACCCCCGAAGCGACGGCGACGCCCACGCACAGCGGCAGGGCGACGAGGAAGACGACGAGTGACGCGGTGAAATCCTGCCGCAGGTGAGGAAACCTGCTGACCCGGTCCATGGCCGCCCTCACCCCGTGCGGAAAGGGGCCGAGCGGACGTCGCCGGGCGGGGGTGCCCAGACGGTGTTCTCACTGATGAGCGGAATTTCTGCCGCAGAGTGATCGACGTGGGATTGCATACCGGTGTTCCTCCTGGCGCGCCGGAGGGAGGCGCGTAGGCATACGTACGAGAACGGGGGCCTGGAGGGCAGGTCGACACGGGCCCGCGCCGGTGGGTCCCGCAGGACCGGGACACCAAGGACACCGGGGACAGGGGCGGGTCCACGCGCACCTGGGACCAGCTCAGCAGCGGAACACCTGCAGCACGGGGGAGGAATGGGCGGCCGAGGACCTGGAGGTGCGGTGCGCATGGCCCATCGCAGCGACGGCCGCCGGTGCGAGCATGCCGCCGTCGCTCGTCACCGCGGAACGCGACGGCACCTCGGGAAGGGGAACGGTGGCGGAGCGGTGCCGGTCACGATGACGCAGAAGGCCGTTCGACTCGCCCCCGCGATCAGGTGTGCCGCATGTGCCGTACTCACCGAGAGCCTCTCCCGCGGACATCCTCGGGAGGCCGGCCGCCCGGCTTTCCGGGGCGTACGGGTGTGTCTCCGGCGCCGGCGCACCGGAGAGCGGGGCCAATAGGAAGCCCATCAGGAAAGCGAGCACGAACCGGACTGCCGCTGCTCGCACCCTGCACCTCCTTCTGGAATCCACTCTCCCTTCGGGACGCTAACAGGCCGGAGAGCTTATGGAGTTAACCCTTCGTGAAGAGTCCGAAAGTCGATGCCCGGCGAGTGGAACTATGCAATGGGGCCTGCGGATGTGCCGCGGTGCCGGTTCTCAGTATTCGAGATTTTTCGCGGATGCGCGGATATTGCATATGCCGACCGAATGCCGATCGTCATATTCGCACAGAAGTTCGTCCTAAGGGTGTGTTAATCGGGAGGGAAAGCGACCGGCGTAAAACGGGCCGGTTTCCGGCGGGTCGCCGTCCAGGGGCCGGGAGGCCGCCGAGGGGTCAGCCGTCGGCCGGCGCCCGCCCGGCCGTGGGCGGCGGGGTGAAGTCCGTCGCGAGCTGCTCCGGGGTGCGGGGCCCAGGTGCCGTGGCGTCCAGCAGGCCGTGTGAGCGCAGCAGTCGTGTGGCGGCGACGCCCCACGACAGCCGCAGCCCCGACTCCCGCAGGAGGTCCGTACGGGCCAGCACCGCGGGCGCGGGACCGGCACGTACACCGGCGGGGGTGAGCAGCGCGGCGTCGTCGGCCCAGCGCAGGGCGAGATCGACGTCGTGCGTGGCCATCATGACGGTGGTGCCGCTGCTGCGGAGGGTGCCGAGCGTGGCGAGCAGGCGTTCCTGGCCGTCCGGGTCGAGCCCGGCGGTCGGCTCGTCGAGGACCAGCACACGAGGCCTCATCGCGACCGCGCCCGCGATGGCGGTCCGCTTGCGCTGCCCGTAGGAAAGGAGGTGCGTGGGCCGGTCGGCCAGGCCAGTGATGTCGAGGGCGGCGAGCGCCTCGTCCACCCGGGCCCGCACCTCGGCGTCCGGCAGGCCGAGATTCAGCGGTCCGAACGACACGTCCTGGGAGACGGATGCGGCGAACAACTGGTCGTCCGGGTCCTGCACCACCAGCTGGACGGTGGTGCGCAGTCGGGTCAGTCCTCTGCGGTCGTACGTGACCGGACGACCCTCCACCGTCAACTGCCCTTCCCGGGGGCGCAACCCGCCACTGAGCAGACGCATCAGCGTGGTCTTCCCACTGCCGTTACGGCCGAGCAGGGCGAGCGCGCGCCCTTCGTACGCCTCGAAGTCGAGCCCGCTGAGCACGGCAGGGCCGTCCTCGTACGCGAAGGACGCGCCCCGCAGGGCGAGCAGCGCCGGTGCGCTCATGACGGAGGCCTCTCCAGTACGAAGGTCAGGGTGACGAGGACCGCGAGCAGGGTGACGCTCACGGCCACGAACCGGACGGAGACGCGAGCCTCGGGAACCAGCACGCGAAGGGTGCCGTCGTAGCCGCGTCCGGCCAGCCCCGACTGGAGCCGTGCGGCGCGGTCGAAGGCCCTGATGAAGGCGGTGGCCCCGAGCCCTGCCAGGGAGCGCCAGGCGGCGGCGCGTGTGGTGTGCCCGAGCCGGGCCGCCTGCGCTTCCCTTGTCCGGCGCATCGAGTCCAGGAGGAGAAAGCTCATGCGGTAGGTCACCAGGGCCACGTCCACCACCGGCGCGGGCACCCCTGCCTTGACCAGACGGGGCAACAGGTCGGACATCGGCGTGGTGAAGGCGAACAGCAGGACCCCGAGTGACCCGGCCGAGGTGCGCAGCAGCAGCTCCCCGGCACGGACCGGCCCGTCCGCGGCCACGGTGACGAGCCCTTCTGGCCCGCCGACCTGGACGAGGAGAGTTGCGGCCCCGGTCGCACAGAAACCCAGGGGCACCCGGTACGCACGCCACAGGTGGCGGGGGCCCACGCCCGCCGGCCCCAGCAACGCGGCGAGGGCGGTGACGAGCACGAGGAGTGCGCCGGGCCAGGGCGGCAGCGAGATCGCCAGAACCGTGAGCCCCAGGCCGAGCACGGCTTTGTCCGCGGGATGGCGGCGGCGCCAGCGACTGCTGTGCGCCGCCGCGTCGATCGGCAGCACGTGCGCTCAGGTCCTCCGGGCCGGGGGCTCCCCGGTACCGCCTTCGGCGGCAGCGCCGTCCCGCTGCGCGGTCGCGCGCAGCTCGCCCTGACGGCGTCCGCGCCGCAGACCGAAGTAGTAGGCGAGGACACCCGCGCCGAGCGCGGCCTGGAGGGCGAACAGCGCCGACTCGATCTCACCGGACGGCGGTTCGTACAGCGGGGAGAACCAGGGCTCGTAGCCGGGATCGATCTCGGTGATCGCTGTCTCGGCCTGGGCGTCGGCGCCCGCGAACGGCTCTTCCTTGCCGTCGCCGAGGCCGAGGGCCAGTGGCAGGACGGCCAGTGCGGCCACGACGAGCAGCAGAAGAGCGTTGATCTTCGTGTTCCTGGTCATCGCGCCACCGCCTCGGTCCTGTCCGTCCCCGTCCGGGTCCGCCGGCCGGAGAGGAACACGCCGAGCCGGGTCAGATCCCCCTTGCTGGACTGCACGAGGAGACGCATCACCAGCACGGTCAGAAGACCTTCGCTCACCGCGAGCGGAATCTGGGTGAGAGCGAAGATGGAGCCGAACTTGCCGAGCGCCCCGATGAACCCGCTGCCCGGGTCGGGGAAGGCCAGCGCAAGCTGCACACTGGTGACGCAGTAGGTGGACAGGTCGGCGACGAACGCGCCGAAGAAGACCGCCACCATCAGCGGCACCTCGAACCGGCGCAGCAGCTTGTAGACCGCGTACCCCGCCCAGGGCCCGACGACCGCCATGGAGAAGACGTTCGCTCCGAGCGTGGTCAGGCCGCCGTGGGCGAGCAGCAGTGCCTGGAACAGCAAGGTGATGGTCCCCAGGACCGCCATGATCGGGGGGCGGAACAGGATCGCTCCCAGGCCTGTGCCCGTCGGGTGTGAGCAACTCCCCGTCACAGAGGGGAGCTTCAAGGCGGAAAGGACGAACGTGAAGGCCCCGGAAGCGCCCAGGAGCAACGTGCTCTCCGGGTTCTCCCTGACTTCACGCGTCAGTGACCGGACTCCGTGGAAAACGAACGGCGCGGACGCGACTCCCCAGGCGATCGCGTGCGCCGGAGGCAGAAAACCCTCGGCTATGTGCATGGCTCAGCAGACCCTCTCCAGCACCTCGTGGATGGTTGAAGTGCCTTGACCGGTCTCCTGGCTCACGGGTACCACCGCCCGAACTCCGCCTTCCCGGGTCACAAGGACCCAGTGGCTGCCCGCGAGGGCCGGAGCCGGACTTCCCGATCACAGTGGCGAGGGCCGCACCGGCATCACACCGGATTTCCCGTACACCAAGGCGTGGTGACAGTAGTGGCAGGTGGAGGCGTATGACAAGCAGGCCCCGCCGCAGAGGCCGCGGCCGGCGCAGGGGGCGCCGTGGGCCACCCGGCACAGGGCTTCGCGCTCCACGCCGCCGCCGGGGCGAGCCGGGCCCGGAGCACGCGGAAGAGGCCGGCGGCGCGCACGCCGGTGAGGTCCTCGACGGAGCGGAGGCTGTCGCAGGGGGGCGTCCAGGACCGAGTCCGCCTCCGCGGCGCGCGGGGCGAAGGCGGCCAGGCCGAAGACGCGGAAACCCGGCAGGTGTCCGGCGTCGTTCCGGTCGCGCGTCCACTGTTCGGTGACGCCGCACTCGTCATCCGTGATCATCACGATGTCAGCCCGTGGACGGGCGGTGGCGTCGAACTCCTTCTCCAGCAGCTCGCCGGCTGTGGGCGGAGGCGTCTGACAGCTGGTGCCGCCGCCGAGGAAGGTCTCCGCGAAGTCGAGGATCCGGATGATACCGGCCGGGAAGCGGAAGCCCCGTACCTTGTCGGCGGAGGAGCACAGGATGCCGACGAAATCGCGCCTGGCGTGGCGGGGCGGGGCGGGAAAACATACGCGAGCGCCCCTCGGCCGCACGGCCGAGGGCAGGCGCCGGCCGGGGCGGGGCACGAACCGGGTGTGCGGCCGCCGGAGCCCTGCCCTCCGCCCGGCACGCCTCCCCGGTCCCGACGCACCGGAGACCCTGCTGTCCGTGTGCGACGCCGGACCGCTCACCCCGTGACGGCCAGTCGGATCCTTTTGACGCGGCGGATGGCGGACGGCGGGTTGCTTTTCCTGTTTGTGGCGTCATTCGGGGGAACACTCGGTCGACGTGCCCCCGACGGAGAAGGAGTGCAGGCCATGACCGATACCGAGAGTGCGCGGCCCGATGAGAACGCCGGACAGCCGGTGCTGACCAACCGGCAGGGACATCAGGTCTACGACAACCAGAACCAGCGCACGGTCGGTGCCCGAGGTCCCGCGACCCTGGAGAACTACCAGTTCCTGGAGAAGATCAGCCACTTCGACCGGGAGCGCATCCCGGAGCGCGTCGTGCACGCGCGCGGAGTGACCACGTACGGCTTCTTCGAGGCGTACGGCAAGTGGGGCGACGAACCGATCGGCCGTTACACCCGTGCCAAGTTGTTCCAGGAGGCGGGCAGGCGCACGGACGTAGCCGTGCGCTTCTCCACCGTGATCGGCGGCCGGGACTCCTCCGAGGCCGCCCGTGACCCGCGGGGCTTCGCCGTGAAGTTCTACACCGAGGACGGGAACTGGGACCTGGTCGGCAACAACCTCGGTGTCTTCTTCATCCGGGACGCCATCAAGTTCCCCGACGTGATCCATGCGCTCAAGCCGGACCCCGTCAGCCATGAGCAGAAGCCGGCCCGGATCTTCGACTTCATGTCGCAGACCCCGGAGAGCATGCACATGCTGGTGAACCTGTTCAGTCCGCGGGGCATCCCGGCGGACTACCGCCACATGCAGGGCTTCGGGGTCAACACCTACAAGTGGGTGAACAACGAGGGCGAAACGGTGCTGGTCAAGTACCACTGGATGCCCAAGCAGGGTGTCAGCAGCATGACCGAGGAAGACGCGGCGAACGTCCAGGCCACCGAACTGGGGCACGCGACGAAGGACCTCTACGAGGCGATCGGACGCGGTGACTTCCCCGAGTGGGAGCTCGTCGTCCAGATGATGTCCGACGACGAACACCCCGAGCTGGACTTCGACCCGCTGGACGACACGAAGACCTGGCCCGAACAGGACTTCCCGCCCCGGCCGGTGGGACGCATGGTCCTGAACAGGGTCCCGGACAACTACTTCGCCGAGAACGAGCAGGTCTCCTTCGGGACCGGTGTACTGGTCGACGGGCTCGACTTCTCGGACGACAAGATGCTGGTCGGCCGGACGTTCTCGTACAGCGACACACAGCGGTACCGGGTGGGCCCGAACTATCTCCAGCTTCCGGTCAACCAGGCGAAGCACGCACGTGTGGCCACCAACCAGCGGGACGGTCTGATGGCGTACGACAACGGCCACGCAGGTGAGAATCCGGAGGTCAACTACGAACCGTCGATCACCGGTGGCCTCCGGGAGGGCCGCTATCCGGCGCACGAGGAGCAGGGGCCGGAGATCCGGGGGCGGCTCACCCGGGCCCGTATTCCGCGCACGAACGACTATCTGCAGGCCGGCCAGCGCTACCAGCTGTTGGAGGAATGGGAGCGTGACGACCTGGTCAAGAACTTCACCGGCCTGTTCGCCCAGTGCGCCCGCCCGGTCCAGGAACGCATGATCTGGCACTGCCTGATGGCGGACAGCGACCTCGGCCGGCGGGTGGGTGAGGGCTTGGGGATCAGCCCCGGGGACGTCGCGCACCTGGAGCCGCTGCCCACCCAGAACCTCGACGACGACGAACGCAAGCGGCTCGCCCGCCTCGGCGACAATCCGCCGCGCGACGTCACCGGACTCACGATGACCCACTGCGTCCCCAACAAGCGCCACACGGTCACCCGCTGACCCCGGCCGCTCCCCGTCCGGAGGCCGGGTCCACGAGCACCGCTCGTGGACCCGGCCCGTCCGGGAGCCGTCGCTCCCGCAGCCCGCCCCCGGCGTCACCGGGCGCGTTTGGCGGAGACAGTCTTCTTGGTGGCGCGCTTGGTACCGGCCGTCTTCTTCGCGGGGGCCGTGCGGGACGGCCCGGACGCCGCGGCGGCCTGTGTCTCGCTGCCGGCATCAGCGGTAATGAGAGCCCCGGAACTGTTCTCCAGGTGAGCACGCACGAACCACTGGAACTGTTCCAGGGAACGGAGGTGCTCGATGAGCAGGTCCTCGGTGACCGGGTCGACGGAGCCTGCCTTCGCGGCGGCCTTCCGGTGGTCCTCGATGATGCCCGTGTAGACGAGGTCGAGTGCCCCGAGGTGGGCGATCGCGTCAGCCCTGTCCACGCTGTAGTCGTCCCACGTGCGCTCGGCGACCAGTGTGCCCGCGGTGCCGCGGGGCACCCCGCCCAGAGCGGAGATGCGCTCGGCGGTCGCGTCCGCCATGTCCCGGACCGCCAGGGTCTGGGGGTCGAGCATTTCGTGTACGGCGATGAAGTGGGGGCCGGTCACATTCCAGTGGATGTGCTTCAGGGTGAGAGCCAGGTCGTTGAGCGAGTGCAGACGCATGGTCAACAACTCGATCATCCGCCCGCCTTCCCTGGTGCTGAGTCCGGGAACGGTGTAACGGGGGGTGGAATTCTGAGGGGACATGATGCTCCTGCGACGATGGGACGGTCTGCCGCCATTCATCTGCCACCGGAACTCCGGAAGTCACCCAGGTCCGCGCCGAAACCACTTGACCGGCCCTGTGGAAACCGGGCCGGGAGGCGCCCGGCCCGGTGCCCGGGGCGCCTGGGCGGTGCCACGGACCGCGATCGAGGCGCGGGACCCCCGGACGTCCGGCGGGCTCCGCGCCTCGATGCCCTCACGCACTCCGTCGAAGGCCGTCCAGCCGCTGCCGACCTTCGTGTGCGGGGTGTCCGGGGTGACGGCCTTGCCGCGCTCGGGGGAGTGGCGTACAGGAAGCCGCCCTTGTCGGTGACCAGGGTGTCGTTGGCGCCGTCGTCCCGGAGGTCCCCGAAGGGCACGAGGGCGGAGGTGGTGGGCCAGGTGCCGCCGTCGGTCCGGCCGGCACCAGGTACCCGGGCCGTGACGCCGTTCCTCCCGCTGCCGGCGGTGGTGGCCGCTGTGCCGTACGCCGCCGGGCCGGCAGGGGCTTTTCACCGTGTGGCGGGCTGGCGGCGTCAGGTCGCGGTCCGTTGGTCGTTGCTGTCCTGGCGGAGTTTGCGGGTGTGGCGGGTGAGGGTGTCGACGCGTGCCGCGAGGCCGGGGTGACCGGCCGCCAGGTGTGTGTGGGTGTCGGTCAGCGGTGCGATGAGGTTGGCGGGGTCGTTGTCGGCCAGGGCGGCGGCGAGCCGGGTGGCCGCGGGCGCGGGGAGGTCGGGGAGGGCGGTGATCTGGCCGGCGAGCTGGCGCAGGTCGGCCGCGTTGTCGCGGGCCCAGGCGGTGACCGTGCGGTCGGCGGCGCGGTGGTCGCGGGTGGCCTGTACGCGTTGTTCGCCGGTGGTGCCGGGGGTGCCGGGGCGCACGCGCAGATAGCGGCGTTCGGCGGCCTGGCGGCTGGCGACGCCGAGAGGCTGGGCGAGGTCGGCCCAGCTGGTGCCTGCGGCCCGGGCCGCTTCGATCAGTCCCGGTTCCCATCCGGCCAGCCGGTCGCGCAGTTGGCGCAGCAGGAGCAGAGCCGCCAGTGCCTGCTCGGAGTCGGCCTGCCGGTCGTGGGGGATCCCTGTGCCGGGCGCCGGCACCTGGGCGGTGCGGACGGCCTCGTCGATGGCGTTCAGTGCTGTGGTGGCTGCGGCGAAGGATGCGGGCTCGCCGGGTCGGGATGTGTTCATGAAGGCCCCTTCACGGGTGTCACCCTTCGGACGACACTGTGGTTGTCATCGTTTGGATGACATGGTACAACGGTGTCAGACGAAGCGCATTGGCAGTTTCTGCCCGACCAGTGGAGGTGTTTTCACAATGTTGATGCGCACTGACCCGTTCCGTGAACTCGACCGCATCGCCCAGCAGCTGACGGGTGTGTCCGGGACCTGGTCGAAGCCGTCGGCCATGCCGATGGACGCCTACCGCGAGGGTGAGGAGTACGTGATCGCCCTCGACCTGCCCGGTGTCGCGAAGGACGCGATCGACATCGACGTGGAACGGAACATGCTCACCGTCAAGGCGGAGCGCCGGCCCGTCGCGGTGGGTGACGACGTGCAGGTGGAGCTCACCGAGCGGCCGCTGGGTGCCTTCTCCCGCCAGCTGGTCCTGGCGGACACCCTGGACACCGAGCGCATCAGGGCGGATTACGACGCGGGGGTGCTGACCCTGCGGATCCCGATCGCCGAGCGCGCCAAGCCCCGCAAGATCGCCATCGGCGGAGAAGCCGCTCACAAGCAGATCGGCACCTGAACCGGGCGATACCCGCACCGCACGGGCGGGATGGGGCGGGCATCCTCACGCCGCGCCCGGCGCCGTGTGCGGGGTGGGTGGCCCCCGGCTTCGGCGGGCCGCTTCGCCCCCCGCTCCGCGCCTGTCCCGCCCGCGGTGTGAACGCGCTCCCGGAAGCACGTTCACACCGCGGGCGGCATGCCGCGGAACCCCACGGGGAGCGGGATGCGGCCCGAGCACCCGCCCTGCCCCGCGGAGTTCCACCGGGGCGCTCTTCCGGCGGCCCGGGCGTACCCACTCGGACAACTCTCCCTCAATGATCAACAGTGTGGCTGCCCGCCATCGCCCACCTGGTGACCGCAGCAGCCGCCGCTCGGCGAGAAAGGCACTTCAACCATGCGCTCCCTGCGTGAACAGCCCCGTGCCACAGCGGGTGTGACGTTCGAGCAGATGCTGGAAACAATCAGGTACGAGGGTGCGTACCCCACGCGCGAACGAGCCGAGACCGTCACCCACGCGGTACTGGCCGGACTCGGCCGCCAGCTCTCGGAGGACGGACGAGCCGGCCTCGCCGCCTGCCTCCCCGCCGAGGCCGCCCTCACCCTCACCGCCCAGGTCCGCGACCCCGGCCCGCTCACCGGCTGGGGATTCGTCAAGGACCTCGCGGTGCGCACGGGCGGCACGCCCGCCACCGCCCGCTGGGACGCCGGAGCCGTCCTCGCCCCCGTGGCCCGTATGGTCGACTCCGGTCAGCTGGACCTCGTCCTCGCCGAGCTCCCCTCCGGCTACGCCCTGCTGTTCGGCCGGGCGGAACTCGTCCAGGCCGCTTGACCGCTTGACCGGATCAGGGGGACCACGCACCTGAAGCCCGGGCCGGCTCGATGAGCCGGCCCGGGCCGGGGGAGGTGATGCTGATCAGTGGTGGCCGTGGGCGGTGTCGGAGGCTCCGCCGAAGAGCCGCGCGACAGCACGGAAGGGCAAGGTCACGACGGTGGCAATGGCTCCGCCGATGGAACGGATTACGTCCGCGATCGCCTTCAGCATGTGAATTCCTCCCTTTCGGTGCCACCGCGGCGCTGACGAAGCCGCGATGGGGTGTTCATCAGGCTCGTACCCGGCCGCGAACCGGGGAAACTCACGCCCTTCAGCGGTGAGGAATGAGCGGGCCGTCACCGTGGAAGGAATGCCGTCCTTCACGGAAGACGCAGCGTGCAAAGCCGTCTTCCGTGAAACGTACGGCCGACGACGGTGATTTCCTCGGTGCCCTGCAGGACTCCGGAGGCGGCGGGGCGAGCTCCGGGCGGTGAGGACCGCCTACGCCAGGGCTCCCTCGTGCCCGCACGCCGGAGTGCGGGACGGCAGAAGGGGTGCGGATGCCGCGGTGCCGGCAGGCGTAGGGAACACGCGGGCGCCCCCTTCCCTTCCGTCGCCGTGCTTCGCCCCTTGTTTCCCGTTTTCCGTGCGGAACGTGCACGCTTTTCGTGCTGCTCGACCAGCGATACGCACGAGACGGCCTGGGCGGCCAGGACGTCCCCCATGAATTCGGTGCCATGGACCGGCCGCCGGGAAATTACCGGAAACCCTCCCCGGGCGCGGTGTTCCGCAGGCGGCGAATCCTCCGGGCGCCTGCGAGAGTGGGATATGAATAGGACCGGGCAGGCCGGGTACTCGTGGCGAGCGCATCCACACGAGGGGCTGGAGGGCCGATGGCGGTACGGAACCGGTTGATCGCACGTTCCGTGGAGGACGTCTGGGCTGTCCTCGCGGATGCCACGCTCTACGGCGACTGGGTGGTGGGCACGTCGGAATCCAGGCCCGCGGAAGGTGAATGGCCGCGAGTCGGCTCCAGCATCACGTACACCGTGAGGCTGGGGTGGTGGTCGGCGTCGGGGCGGACCGTCGTCCGGCGCTGCGAGGCGCCCGGGGTGCTGGAACTCGAGGCGGACAGCGGACGGCTCGGCACGGCGCGGATCGCCGTCGAGATACGTCCCTGGGGGGAGAACGCCTTGGTGATCATCGACGAGCACCCTCTGCGGGGACCTGCCGGTTCTCTGCACAACCCGGTGGCGGACGCGCTGATCCAACTGCGCCACCGCAGCATGCTGGCCCGTTTGGCGGACGTCGTGGAGAAAGCTGCGACTCATACGCGTGAACCGGTACGGCAGCGGTCCGGGAGCCCGCGGTAGCGGACCACGAGAACGCCAGGAGGTAACGATGCCGGACGCGGTGGTCATCGGTGCGGGACCCAACGGTCTCGTCGCGGCCAATCTGCTCGCCGACGCGGGCTGGAGCGTCGAGGTTCTGGAGGCGCAGCCGGAACCGGGCGGCGCGGTGCGCAGCGACCGGGGTGTCCACCCCGATTTCGTCAGCGACCTCTTCAGTGCCTTCTATCCGCTCGCCGCCGCCTCCCCGGTAGTCGCCGGCCTGGAGCTGGAGGAGGACGGCCTCAGCTGGAGCCGTGCCCCGCGTGTGCTCGCGCACCCGCTGCCGGACGGCCGGTGCGCCGTACTCGAACAGGGGGCCGCGCACACGGCGGCGGGCCTGGACTCCTTCGCGGCCGGCGACGGGGCCGCCTGGCTCGGCCTGTGCGCCACGTGGAACCGCCTCGGTCCCGACATCCTGGGGGCTCTCTTCACGCCCTTCCCGCCTGTGCGTTCGGCTGTTCGCGCCGCCGCCAGGCTCCGGGCAGCCGGTGGCCTCCGGCTGGCCCGGTCCCTGTTGCTGCCCGTCCGCCGTCTGGGGGAGGAGGAGTTCCGCGGCGAGGCCGGAAGACTGCTGCTCGCGGGCAACGCGCTGCACGCGGACCTCGGCCCCGAGGCGGCGGGAAGCGGAGGCTACGGCTGGCTGATGTCCATGCTCGGGCAGACGTACGGCTTCCCGGTGCCGGTGGGCGGTGCAGGCGCGTTCACGGGGGCCCTGGTGCGGCGGCTCGAGCGGCACGGTGGCGTGGTCCGCTGCGGGGAGCGCGTGAGCGAGATCGTCGTACGTGGCGGACGGGCCGTGGGCGTACGCACAGCGAAGGGCGAGGCCGTGCCGGCCACCCGTGCCCTGCTCGCCGACGTGTCCGCACCGGCGCTGTTCGGCGAGCTGATCGACGCACGGCATCTCCCCGGCCGCGTGCTGGACGATCTGCGGCGGTTCCAGTGGGACTTCGCCACCTTCAAGGTCGACTGGGCCCTCGACGGCCCGGTGCCCTGGACCGCCGGGGAGGCCTCCACGGCGGGGACGGTCCACCTGGCCGACGGGGTCGACGGCCTCACCCGCTTCGCCGCGCAGATCGCGACGGGCCGGGTACCGGACCGCCCCTTCCTCCTCGTCGGGCAGATGACCACGGCTGACGCGACGCGCTCGCCGGCCGGAACCGAATCGGCCTGGGCCTACACGCACGTCCCGCACCGGATCAAGGGCGACGCGGGTGAGGACGCGCTGACCGGGCGCTGGGACAGGCGGGAGCAGGAGATCATGGCGGATCGCGTGGAGAACGAGATCGAACGCTGGGCGCCAGGTTTCCGCTCGCTCATCAGATCCCGCCGCCTTCTCGCACCGCCGACGCTCGAGGCCATGGACGCCAACCTCCACGGCGGAGCGATCAACGGAGGCACCGCAGCCGCCCACCAGCAGCTGGTGTTCCGGCCCATGCCGGGCACCGGCCGGCCCGAGACGCCGGTGGAGGGCCTGTTCCTCGCCTCGGCGTCCGCGCATCCCGGCGGGGGTGTGCACGGCGCCCCCGGTGCCAACGCGGCCCGCGCGGCACTGCGCGGACGAGATCGCCGCTCCCGGTCGGTCCGGCTTCCCTGGAAAGTCCGTGCCGGGCAGAGCATCGAAGGGTGATCCACGGCCGCAGAGCAGCACAGCCGCACGGGTCGTCCGAGGGACGGGGCAGGCCGAGGGGTCTCCTCCAGATCGTCTTCCCGGAGCGGATGCGACGGGTTCCCCGCCTCCTGACGAGCGGCGCGACGACGAACAGGCCACGTCCGCCTTCGTCGTCCTCACCGCTGTGGCGCGGCCGCGGTGAGGCGTGATGCGCGTCCGCGGCCTCGCACACGAGGGCGCGGGCGCGGGTGCGGAGTACGCGGAGCGGTCCTTCGGCACATCCGACCGCGTTGGCCACCAGCTCGCCGGCGACGAGTTCGGTCGCGAAGGGTGCGGCTCGCCCAGGTCCCACGGGAGTGGTGCACGGGGGAGGGGGCCCTGTCCGGCTCCCTCCGGTCTGCTTCCTCGGCCGCGGCCACCTGCCCGCTTCCGAGGGAGTGCCGGGCGGACCGGTGTACCGCTCCGGGGGCGGCCACGAGATGTGGCCGCCCCCGGAGCGGTCCGGCCCGCCGCAGGCCGGTGTCAGGTCGACCAGACGACCCTGCCGTTGTGCACGATGGCCACTTTGGCGTCGGCACGGAGTACCAGCTGGGCGCCCGCGTAGTCGTGGGTCCGGGTGGCCCAGATCGCACGGTCGGCACCGTTGTGGACGACGAGGTTGCCGTCGGGCTGGAAGATCGCCCGGTGGTTCTCACCGAAGGTCATCGACGCCCAGATGGGCTTGCCGTGCTCATTGTGGAGGACGAGGTTGCCGTCGGTCTGCATGACCAGGCGGATGCGGTTGTTGGTCCAGGCCTGGTTGACCGCCAGGACGCTGGGTGCCGAGAAGGTCACGGTCGTCCAGTCCGGCTTCGGGGCCGCCTCGGGCTTGGGCTTGGGCTTGGGCGTGGCCTTGGGTGTGGCTTCGGGCTTCTTCGCGGCCGGGCTGCTCGTCCTCGGCTCGGGTGCGGGCTCGGGAACAGCCGCCTTCGGAGGGTCGCTCTTCTTCGGTCCCTCCTTGCTCGGGGACGGGCTGGGCTTCCCGGCCACGTAGTCGCCGAGCGCCGCAGGAGCGGAGTTCGGGTTGAGGACGGTGTCGGCACCCTCCGCCGCCGGCCGCATGGCGGTCTCGTCCTGCCCCCTGTCGTTCGCACTTCCGACCAGCAGCAGGGGTATGGCGACCAGGGCGGCGCCGACGAAAGCAGCCCCGGCCAGGAGCGGCGTCCTGGGGCGTCCGCCGTCGGTACCGGTGCCGGTCGTGGTGCCGGGCGCCGTCTCGGCGGTCGTCGCCACGCCGATGCTCCGCCGGGGCACCGCAGTGGTCTCGGCGGCGGCCGAGGGCGGTGCCGGGGCGGGGACGGCCGTCCCGGCCGGGGCGGTGCCGGGCTCCGTCCCGGGAGAGGCGGCGGCAGGGTCCGGCGTCTCCTCGGCCGGTGCGGGGGACGGGGACGAGGCCCCGGCCTCCTGTACGTCGGAGGCGGCTGCCGCCGCGTTCGCGCCGGGGACGGGGTGCTGGGAGGACATGTGGTTGCTTCTCCTCGGTTGCAGGTCTGCCGGTGGGCAGCGGTCGGTCCGGACGGACGCCGGGGCCCCGCGGGCGCTGGCGAGCGCCGCGCCGAGGTGGCCGGCCCGGCCCGGCCCCCGTCGACGGATTCCGCGTGGTCCGGCGCGGCGGCGGCCGGTCCCACGCCTCTCCCCGCTGCGAGGTGTACCCGTACGGCCTCGGCCGGGACGTCCGGGCCGGAAGGCGCTGTACGTCGAGGAGGCCGATGGCATACCCAACGTAGTCCGTCGACGGGACGGCAGCTGCCCCCTCATCCCGAACGCACCTGTCACTTTGTCCACTGATGCCTCACTGATCCCGGAAAGTTAACTGTTCGGGCAGCAAACGGGCGCTCATGAGCCTGAAACGGATCTCCGGCGAACTCCCACGGAGGAGGTGCATATGACATCCTGTTGGCTCCCCGATCTGATCGGTGCCGGCGTGCGCGCATGCCGTCCGGCGCCCGAGGGTTCGTACAGAAACAAGAGTTCAGATGGAGATGCGGCCCGCAGAAGGGCAAGTCGGCATAGATGCCGCCCCGTTCGTCGTTCCCGGTACGTCCTCCCCGGCCGCCGGCCCTGAGTCGCCCGTCTCCGCCGGCACCGAGGACGCCGGTGCCTCCGCGATACCGATACCCGAGTCCGTGAGAGCCGCGGCCCGCCGGGCGCCAGGGCACTGGATCGGGGTGGTGGACCCGGAGTGGACCGAGGCGCGGACTCCACCGGAGTGGGCGGTGCTGGGGGAGTGGCAGTCGGACGAGAGCGGCAACGTGGGGGAGTACCGCGCCAACCCGGAGTACCGGCCCTCGGCGAGGGTCCTCGGCTGGCCGGAGCCCACCGACCCGGTCGACGCGGCGGCGCAGCGAGCCGCCACCGGTCACGGCACGGTGGAAGCGGCACTCACGGCACTCGCGGAGGCGGACGTCACCGTGGTGCGCGGGCCGGACGGCGGGCCGCTCACCGCCGCAGGCCGGGACGGGGCCCCGGTGATCCTGGTGTTCACCTCACCCGCACACGAGTTCATGTCCGCGGCACTTCACCATGACACCGTGCCGGCACGGGAACTGGCCCGCTCACCGGGAGGTCCCGGCACCATGCTCATGGTCAACGCCGGTGCGGCGGCCCCCCTGCTCGTCCCGGCGGACAGCCTTCCCGGGCCGGTGCGCGCCGCGGACGACGAGAGGACGCCCGCAGCGGAGGCCGCACCTGAGGAAGGCCCTGACGCCCCCACCGGCGCGGCGGACCGTCCCGGTGCTCCGGCCCCGACGTCCTCCGCCGACCGTACCGACAGTTCATCCGATCCTTGGCCCCTCACCTCAGGGAGGACCCCGTGACGCGTTCGTCCCCACACCCCCCCACCTCCCCCACGGCTCGCGCGGAGTCGGCCACCGAGAGCGAGGAGAGGGCTGCCACCTCCGCGCCCGCCGCCCCTTCCGTCCCCAGGACCGGGCCACCGGAGGCGAAGGCCGGGGCAGCGGCCGGAAGGACCGGTACGGAGGACCCGGAGGCCGGGAACGGATCCGAAGCGGCCGGGAAGAAGACCGAAGGGGGCGAGAAGGCGTCCGGGGAGGCCCGCACCACCGAGCCCGAGACCGAGGTCTCCTCCGGTGCCCGGCCCCAGGCCGAGCCCGAGCCCGAGGCCGGGTCCGGCGCCACCGCGGCCGCCCAGAGCCGGTTGCCCGCACTCGTGCGGACCATGACCGCGACTGCGATCGACCGGCCGCAGCAGCAGGCGGGGCCGGTGGGCCGGCCGGGTAAGGCGGTGCTGGCAGGAGCGGCGGTCGCGGGGGCACTGCTCGTCTCGGTGCCGTTCCTGGTACTCGCCGGGAACGATGACGGGGGCCCCGAGCAGCCCTCGGTGGCGGCGGCGGGAACCGTGCTCGACGGGAGTTCGCAGGAGGCACCGGGTGAGTTCGCGGTGACCCCGCCCGAGAGCGCTTCCCCGGACGAGGACAAGAAGGACGAGGACAAGAAGAAGGACACCGGGGAACCGGTGTCCGGGAAGCCGGTGAAGCAGGTCCCGGCGCCGAGCGGGACCGAGGACGCGCCGAAGAAGGCCGCCGAGCCCGAGGAGGAGCCGAAGAAGACGAGTCCGAAGAAGGAGACCGGTGGTGCGGAGCAGCCGGCCAAGGTCGCTTCCGGTGCCGCCCTCAACACCCCGGTTTCCCTGCGCAGTCATCTCTCCGGCCGTTGCATCGACGTGCCGGCCCACGACTTCAGCGACGGCAAGGCACTGCACGTGTGGGACTGCGACAACAGCGTGGCGCAGAAGTGGAAGTTCGCCTCGGACGGCACCGTCCGCATCAAGGACAAGTGCCTGGACGTGGCCGGCGCGAACTTCAGCAACGGCACGCCCATCCAGATCGTCTGGTGCAACGGCAACGCCGCCCAGAAGTTCACCCTGAACGGCAGTCACGACCTCGTCAGCACGACCGTAGGCATGTGCGTCGACATCAGGGACGGCAACCGGAGCAACGGGGCAGCGCTGCAACTGTGGACCTGCACGGGCTCCGACAGCCAGAAGTGGAGCACCTGACCGCGGCGCCTCGACGCCGGGAGCACCCCTCCCGGAAACCCGCATGCCCCGGACACGAGGCATGATGAACACCGTCGGCTAGCCGGCACGCGCCCCCGGCGAGCGGGGGCGTCCGTAGAAGAAGCCGCCGTAGCAAGGAGGTTGGTGCGTGTCGCGCCAGGTACTGTCGGTCGGCCCCGGGGACCGCTTCTCGACGATCGGTGAGGCACTCGCCGCTGCCCGGACCGGGGCGCTCATCAGCGTCCGGCCCGGGACGTACGCGGAGAACCTCGTGATCAGCACCAGGGTCACCCTCACCGCCGCCGAAGGGCGGGGCACCGTGGAGATCCGGCCGCGTTCGGGCAGCGTGGTCGCGCTGCGCGCCGACGCCGTGATGCTCACCGAGCTGACCCTGCGCGGCGGTGACGCCGAGCTGCCCGCCGTGGACGTACGGCGCGGGCAGGCCGCGTTCGACGGCTGCGAGATCATCGGCGCCGCCTGGACCGCGATGCTGGCCGGGGGGACGGGCTCCCTCGCGCTGCGGGACTGCCGGGTGAGCAACCCGCAGGGCGCGGGGATCGTGGTGACGTCCACCACACCCACCACCGTGGAGTCCTGCACACTCGAACACCTGGGGACCAGCGGCCTGGTCCTCGCCGAACAGGGCGAGGCACGCATCCGTGACTGCACGGTGCGGGACGCCCGCGGCAACGGCCTGCTCGCCAACGGCGAGACCCGCGGCAGCGTCGAGGACTGCGACATCTCCTCCACCGACAAGCCCTCCATCGCCCTGGAGCAGGACTGCGCCGTCTCGGTGGTCCGCACCGTGGTGCACGACACCAGCACCGGTGTGCACCTGAGCAGCGCAGGCCGTACGACGCTGGAGGACGTCCGGGTCAGCGGTGCCTCCGGGAACGGGATCGCACTCGCCGGCGGTACCGACCCGGTGCTGCGCCGCTGCCGTGTCTCCCGTGTCCGCGGCCACGGCGTGCTGGTCACCGACCGGGCGCGCGGCACCTTCGAGGACTGCTGGGTGGACGGCGCGCAGGGAGCGGCACTGAGGGTCGCCGGATCCGCCTCCCCGGCACTGACCGGCCTGACGGTCCGCGACTGCGACGGGGTCGGGTTGCTCCTCGACGAGGGCTCGGCGCCGGAACTGGACCGCCTGGAGGTGATCGGCGGCTCACCGGCGGTCTCGGTGCTCGGCGGCGCCAACCCGTTGCTGCGCCGGGCCCGGCTGGTGGAGCCCGCCGGCGACGGCATCGTGGCCGCCGGGGACGCCCGGGGGCGCGCCGAGGACTGTGAGATCGTCCGGCCGAAGGGCGCGGGTGTGCGCGTGGCCTCCGGCGGCACCCTCTACCTGGCCGGTGGCGGGGTCTCCGACACCGCCACCAGCGGCCTCGTCGTGGAGGACGGCGGCAACGTCACCGTCCGCGACTTCCGTGTCGAGATATCCGGCGAGGAGGGCGTGGTGGTCGCCGCGGGCGGTGAACTGACCGCCAACCGCACCTCGGTGCACGCCCCCAAGGGCCACGGCTTCCTGCTCCAGGAGGGCGCGCTCGCCTCCCTCAGCGGCTGCGAGGCCACCGGAGGCGCCCAGGACGGCTTCCGGGTGGAGTCCACCGCGCCGGTCTCGCTCGTCAACTGTCTCGCCCGGGAGAACGAGGGCGGCGGCCTGGTGCAGACCGCGCCCGGCGAACGGCTCGCGGTCGAGGGCCTGAACAGCACGGGCAACGGGAAGCGGGACGCGTGGGGCACCGGCAGCGCCGAGAACACCGACCCGGCCGGGTCCGGCGCCGCGGACGGCCCCTCCCCCGACCGCGCGGACGGACCGCTCGGCGCCCTCAACGCGCTGATCGGCCTGGAGAACGTCAAACAGCAGGTGCGCACCCTGGTCAACCTGACCCAGCTCGCCCAGCGGCGTGAACAACTGGGCATGCCCGCCCCGCCGATGAGCAGGCACCTGGTCTTCGCGGGTCCGCCCGGCACCGGCAAGACCACCGTCGCCCGCCTCTACGGCTCGATCCTGGCGGAGCTGGGTTCGCTGCGCAGCGGACATCTGGTCGAGGTCTCACGCGCCGACCTGGTCGCACAGGTCGTCGGCGGCACCGCGATCAAGACCTCCGAGACCTTCCAGCGTGCCCTCGGCGGGGTGCTGTTCATCGACGAGGCGTACACACTCACCGCGGACAGCGGCAACGGCGGTGCCGACTTCGGCCGCGAAGCCGTGGACACGCTGCTGAAGCTGATGGAGGACCACCGCGACGACGTGGTGGTGGTCGCGGCCGGCTACTCCCGGGAGATGGACTCCTTCCTCGGCTCCAACCCGGGTCTGGCATCCCGCTTCTCACGGACCGTGGAGTTCGAGAACTACTCGGTGCCCGATCTCGTCGCGATCATGGAGAGCATGTGCGCCCAGCACCAGTACGAGCTGGGTGAAGGCACCGCAGACGCTCTGGCCGTGCACTTCGAGGCGATGCCGAAGGACGCCGGCTTCGGCAACGGCCGTGCCGCTCGCGGGGTGTTCGAGGAGATGGTGGACCGGCAGGCCGTCCGGCTCGCCGCACAGCCGCAGGTCAGCGAGCGAGACCTCCGGCTGCTGCTGCCGGACGACGTGTCGGCCACCGCCGCCGAGACGGCCTCCGGGACCGCCGTACCGGACGACGACCCGCTGACCCGCCTCGGTGACATGATCGGCCTGGCCGGGGTGAAGCGCGAAGTCGCGGATCTGGTCAACCTCATCACCACGGCCCGCCACCGTGCGGCGGCCGGGCTGCCGGTGCCCTCGCTCAGTAATCATCTGGTCTTCACCGGTCCGCCCGGCACCGGCAAGACCACCGTGGCCCGCCTCTACGGGGAGGTCCTGACCCAGCTCGGCGTCCTCGAGAAGGGCCAGCTGGTCGAGGCGGCCCGCGCCGACCTGGTCGGCCGCTACATCGGCCACACCGCCCAGCTCACCCGCGAGGTCTTCGAACGAGCCCGGGGCGGCGTGCTCTTCATCGACGAGGCGTACACCCTCACTCCCCGTGGCGGCGGCGCCGACTTCGGCCAGGAAGCGGTGGACACCCTCCTCAAACTGATGGAGGACCACCGCGACGAGGTGGTCGTCATCGTCGCCGGTTACACCGACGAGATGGAGGGCTTCCTCGCCTCCAACCCGGGTCTCTCCTCCCGGTTCCCGCGCCGGATCACCTTCGCCGACTACTCCTCGGAGGAACTGGTCACCATCGTGCGCGCCCAGGCCTCGAAGATGGGCTACGAGTGCGGGCCCGGCACCGGCCCCCTGCTCAAGGAGTACTTCGACGCGGTCCCCCGGGACCGTTCCTTCGGAAACGCGCGCCTGGCCCGCCAGGTGGTCGAGTCGATGGTCACCCGACAGGCGGGGCGGCTCAGTTCGCTGGCCGCACCCACCCTGGACGACCTGCGCATCCTCCTCCCCGAGGACGTGACGGCCGCAGCGCCGAAGGTGGCTCCCCGATGAGGCCGCCCGTCCGGGGGGCCGGCCGCCTGCTGTCCGGCGCCGGCCTCGCCGCCGCACTGCTGCTACCCGCGGCCGTGCCGGCCCAGGCGGCTCCCCTCCCACGGGTCCCGGCGGCCGACGGCAAGAAGGGCCAGGAACTGCCCGGTATGCCCTCGGCGCTCGACCCGGAGGCCGACGAGGTGTCCTGCACCCCCGCCTCCCGCCAGGAGGCGAAGAAGCAGGACTGGTCGCGCCAGCGCCTCGACCTGGACCGGCTGCACCGGCACAGCACCGGTGCGGGGGTGACCGTCGCGCTGATCGGCACCGGGGTCGCTCCGGACGCGAACGGGCTCGGCGGCCGGGTCACCGCCCAGGGCGCGGCCGCTGACGACTGCGTCGGGCACGGTACGTTCCTGGCCGGGCTGATCGCCGGGACAGGAGGGGGCAGCCCCCGTCTCGCCGGGGTCGCCCCGGGCGCGAAGATCCTGGCCCTGCGCGGCACCGACCGGAGGGGGCAGCCGGACTCCGCCCTCGTCGTGGACGCACTGCGTGAGGCGGCCGCCGCCCGGGCCGGGGTGATCGCGGTGGCCGTGGCCCTGCCGCGCCAGGACGCGGCGCTGAGCAGCGCGGTCGCCGAGGCCCGCCGCGCGGGCGCGGTGGTGATCGCCGCGGCCACCCCGGACCCGCCCCCCCGGGGCGGCGCAGACGAGCCCGCCTCCCGCACCTACTGGCCGGCCGGCGAACCCGGTGTCCTCTCGGTGGCCGACATGCTTCCGGACGGCACCCGTCCGAAGGGCTCCCTGCCCACCGGCGGCATCGACCTGGCCGCCCCCGGAGCCGGGGTGGTCTCCGGCGGACCGCGGGGCGACGGCCACTACCTCGGCGGGGGTGTCCCGGTGGCCACCGCCTACGCCGCCGGGGCCGCCGCAGCGGTCCGCGCCGCCCACCCAGGCGGCTCGCCCGATGACGTCATCCGCCGTCTGACCGCCACCGCCTACCCGGCCGACATCCCCCAGCTGGACGCCTACGCCGCCGTCACCACGGTCCTCGGCGGCCCCGCCGCGTCCACCGGCGCCGAGCGTGCCGCGGACCCCGTGAGTGTGCGCGACACAGCCTCCGCCGACCGTGCCACCGGCCGCGCCACCCTCTTCGTCCTTCTGGGCTCCGCCGGCGTCCTCGCCGTCCTCTGGGCCGGTTTCGCCCTCTCCCGGGCCCGCGCCCGCGGATGGCAGCCGGCACAAGCGTCCCGGACGGAACCGTAGCGAGCTGAAGCCCTGACGACGACACCCTCCTGAGGCGTTTCCAGGAGGGTGTCGTCGTCGTGTTCTCTCAGTCCTGCTGCCCCAGGTTCTCCTCCACCAGCGCCGTCTGCATCAGCCGCGGACGGCGGCGGGCGATGTACAGGGCCCGGCCCGGCGGGAGGTTGAGGGGTTTCGCGTCGCCGAAGAGACGGCCTTCCGTGGGCGGGCAGGAGAGAAGCACAGCGGGGTTGTTCGCCTCGTCGAGGCGGCGGACGAGACCGTCGCTGAGACCTCGGCCGGCGCCCATGGCGCTGCGGGCGACGACCAGGTGCAGGCCCATCTCGAAGCCGAGGGTCAGATGGTCGAAGAGCGGCTCGAAAGGACTCTGGAAGGAGTTGCCGGACACCATTTCGTAGTCGTCCACCAGCACGAACAGACGCGGGCCGGTCCACCAGTCGCACCGGCGCATACGGGCGGGGGCGATGTCGGCGCCGGGGAGGCGGGTCTTCATCGCGCGGGCCGCGCCCTCGATGGTCTCCTTCAGGTTGTCCAGGGAGATCACATGTCCGATGCGGTACTCCTCCGGGACGGCGTCCACCAGGGTGCGGCGGTAGTCCACCGCGATGATCTTCGCCTCCTGCGGGGAGTAGCGGGCGGTGATGCCCTTGGTGATGCTGCGCAGCAGGTTGGTCTTTCCACTCTCGGTGTCGCCGACCACGATCAGGTGCGGGGTGCGGCTGAAGTCGTGCCAGACCGGTTCCAGGGCGTCCTGGTCGATACCGAGCGGCAGGCGCATGCCACCGCCCTCGGTGGCCTCGGGAGCAGGCAGTTCGGCGAGCGGGAGCCGGTGGGGGAGCATCCGGACCTGCGGGGCGGGTGCGCCCGGCCAGTGCCGGGCGACTTCGGCGACCAGGTGGGAGACGCCGTCGCCGAGGTCGTCGAGAGAACCGCTGCCGTCCAGCCGGGGCAGGCCGGCGAGGAAGTGCATCTTGCTGTCGGCGGTGATGCCCCGGCCGCCGCTGCGCGGTACCGAGCGGGCCTTACGGGTGTCGATCTCGGAGTCCATCGGATCACCCATCCGCAGTTCCAGGCGGGTGGCCGCCTGGTCACGGACCTGGGCGGACAGCTCCACCCAGCGGGTGGTGGTGATGATCAGGTGGATGCCGTAGTTGAGTCCCCGGGCGGCGAGCTCGTTGAACTTCGGGATCAGGGCGTCGTAATCCTGGCGGACCGTGGACCAGCCGTCGACCACCATGAACACGTCGCCGAAGGGCTCGTCGGGGAATTCACCGGCGGCCCGGCGGCGGCGGTAGGACTGCATGGAGTCGAGGGTGTGGTCCACGAAGAACTGCTCGCGGCGGGCGAGCAGGGTCATCACCTCGGCGACGGCCCGGTGCACCCTCTCCGGGTTGAGGCGCGCCGCGACGCCGCCGACGTGCGGGAGGGCGGCGAGCTGCGAAAGACCGCCGCCACCGAAGTCGAGGCAGTAGAACTGGACCTCGGCGGGGGTGTGGGTGAGCGCCAGGGCGGCTATCAGCGTACGGGCGAGAGTGGACTTGCCGCTCTGTGAGCCGCCCGCGACGGCGACGTGGCCGCCCGCTCCGGAGAGGTCCACGACCAGCGGGTCGCGGCGCTGCTCGAAGGGCTTGTCCACGAGGCCGACCGGGACCCGCAACCTGCCGGTGCCGGACCAGCCGGCGGCCGTGAGACCCCGTTCCGGGTCGGGAGCCACGCCGGGCAGCAGGGCGTCCAGCGGGGAAGGCTCGTCCAGCGGCGGCAGCCACACCTGGTGGGCGGCGGGGCCGGAGTCGCGCAGCCGGTCGAGGGCCACGTCGAGCAGGGCCTCCTCATCACCCGCCTCCTCGTTCTCCGGCTCAGGCTCGGGGGCCGCGGCCAGGGTCCGGGGCACCACCCAGCCGCTGGTCCACGGCACCACCTGGCTGGCCACCCGGGCCTGCACCACCGCGCCGGTGCGGCGCCGGTAGGTGCCGGACGAGTACGCGGCGCGGAACCGGGTCAGGGACTCCACGCCGGACTTCAGGTAACCGCTGCCGGGCTGGGCCGGCAGCTCGTAGGCGTCCGGAACGCCGAGCACACCACGGCTCTCCATGGCGGAGAAGGTACGCAGGCCGATGCGGTACGACAGATGGCTCTCCAGCTGGTGCATGCGCCCCTCGTCCAGGCGCTGCGAGGCGAGCAGCAGGTGGACCCCGAGGGAACGGCCGAGACGGCCGATCATCACGAACAGGTCCATGAACTCACGGTGCGCGGAGAGCAGCTCGCTGAACTCGTCCACCACCACGAACAGGCTGGGCAGCGGGACGAGGTCGGTCCCGCTGGCACGGGCCCGCTCGTAGTCCAGGGCGGAGGTGTAGTTGCCGGCGGACCGCAGGAGTTCCTGACGGCGGATGAGTTCGCCGTGCAGGGCGTCCTGCATGCGTTCCACCAGGGCGACCTCGTCGGCGAGGTTGGTGATGACGGCGGAGGTGTGCGGAAGTTCCTCCAGGCCGAGGAAGGTGGCGCCGCCCTTGAAGTCGACCAGGATGAAGTTGAGGGTCTCGGAGGAGTTGGTCAGGGCGAGGCCGAGGACGAGGGTGCGCAGGAGCTCGCTCTTGCCGGAGCCGGTGGCGCCGATGAGCATGCCGTGCGGGCCCATGCCGCCCTGTGCGGACTCCTTGATGTCGAGTTCCACCGGGCGGCCGTCCACACCGACCGCGATGGGAACCCGGAGCCGGGTGGAGCCGGTGTGCCGGTTGAAGAGCGTGTGCGGGTCGTGCCGGTGCAGGTCGGGGATGCCGAGCAGCGTGGTCAGCTCGACGTCGGTGTCCATCGGCTGCGCGATGTCGGTGCCCAGACTCATCCGGCGGGGGGTGAGCAGCCGGGCCAGTGACTCCGCGCCGAAGAGGCCGAGCCGGTCCGGCCGGCCGAGCGGCACCGAGCGTTCCTTCCGGCTGCGGTCGGTGCGCACGAGGCTCACCTGACCGGGGCCGACGGTCAGCCGCAGCGTGTTGCGGCCCGGGCGCCAGCGCAGCGCCCCGGATATGTCGAGGGCCAGGGCGTTGCGGTAGCCGTGCCCCTCCCAGCGGTGGCCCTCGGGCACGGTGACGCCGTCCAGGACGACGATCGTGTAGGGCTCGTCGCGGCCGGGGCGGGCTTCCGGGTCGAAGCCGGGGCGCTCGGCGAATTCGGCGCCGAGCAGGTCGTCGAGCTCCGTGAGGTCGGCGGTGATCCGCCGGGCCTGGCCGGCACCGTCCTCCTCGTACGGGTCCAGCGCGTGCGGCAGCCACTTGACCCACTCCCAGTCGGGCCGCCGCTCGTCACTGACGCACAGGGCGATCCACAGCTCCTCAGGAGCGTGGAACACCGCGAGCTGCCCGAGCACGGCGCGCACCAGGGCGCGCACGGCCTCGGCGCCGGGGTCCTCGCCGCTCTCCCCGGACGGCGGGGCGCCGGGCTCCAGGCCGGGGGCCTCCTCGGGGCGCAGCAGGATCCGGGCCGAGGAGCGGAGGTAGAGGCCGAGGGGCTGTTCCGGAATGGTGGAGTAGGCACGGATGAAGCGGCGCAGGGCGTGTGCGCAGAGGGGTTCGAGGTCCTCCACCGGGCGGGTGGAGACCGGGTCCAGGGTGAGCGCGAGCTGCTGCTCACCGACCGCGAGCCGGACCTCACCGAAGTCCTCGTCGGCCGGGCGGCGTTCCCACAGCCGTGAGGTGCGGGCCAGCGAGCGGAGCGAGGCGGGTTCCGGGTGGCGCCAGGCGAGCGCCCGCTGCTGCTCCGTGATGGTGGTGCGGACCCGCTTGCGGGTCTGCGCCAGGTAGCGCAGGTAGTCGCGGCGCTCACCCTTCAGCCGCTGCTTGCGCTCGCTGGAGCGGCGCATCAGCTGGCCCAGCAGCATCGCACCGGCGGAGAGCGCCATGACGCCCATCGCCAGATACATGAAGACGCTGTTCCCACCGCCGGGCCGCAGGAACATCAGCATCATCGACACCGACATCAGCGCCATCGGCAGATAGGTCCAGATCGCCGAGGTGTCGGGCACCGTCTCGGCGAGGACCGGCGGCTCCTGGAGGGTCAATTGCCCGTCGGGCATCTCCGGCCCACGCCTGCGGGCCGGGCGGCGAAACAGCACGACACTCAAGGAACAGAACCTCCGGTTCACAAACGTTCCGGCCCGCACCGGAATTCCGGCGCACCCGGTGGTGGAAAAGGCCGCACCGCGCTGATTCCCCGGGCCCCGCGTGAGGTGCGGTGAACCCCGGATGAATGTTTCGAGCGGATGGCGGGATGCGGGCAACTTCCGTGATGGCCAACCACATACCGGATAAATGGAGCCCGGTCCGCAGCACGACCCGGTGGTCGTAGGCAGTAGTGTGCATTCACGGAACGCGACCTGTCCACGCGGGAGGGGTCGTCACCGGGCCCGGCGGACGCAAATACCGTGCCCGGCCCCCCGGTTCGCGGCCGGACGGACCTTCCGTACTGTTCGCACATCCCCTCTCGCGGGGAAGTCCTCCTGCCATAGCCTTCCGGAAGACGAGAGTTCAGCTGATGACCGACAGCGCGGTGGCCGAATCGTGCCGCCTGACCGTACGTGCACCGAACGTCAGCGTCGATCTGGCGGTGCCCGCCGACGTGCCGGTCGCCGATCTCCTGCCCACCCTGCTGCGTTACGTCGGTGAGGAGGCGGAGGAGGCGGGCCTGGACCACGCCGGCTGGGTGCTCCAGCGACTCGGCGACGCGCCGCTCGACGAGGAGACCACCCTGGCCCGCGCCGGGCTCGCCGACGGCGCCGTGCTCTACCTGCGCCCGCACACCGAGGCGCTGCCCGAGGCGCGGCTCGACGACCTGGTGGACGGGATAGCCGAGACCGTGGGCCGGCGGCTGCACACCTGGTACCCCGGGGCGGCCCGCGGCCTGCTGGTGGGCACCGCGGTGGCGACCGTGGTGACCGCCCTCGTGCTGGTGTTCTGGCCGGGGGTGACGTCCAGCTCCGGCGCCTCCCGGGCGGCCTGTGCGGCCTTGGCCGGACTGCTCCTCCTCGCGGGCGCGGGCTCCGCCAGCCGCGCGGTCGGCGACCGCCTCTCCGCGACCGCGCTCGGGCTGCTGGTCGCCCCGTGCCTGGCACTGGTCGGCTGGATACTGCCCGGCGGCGATCTGACCGGCCCCGACGCAGGACAGGTCGCCGGCGCCCGGCTACTGGCGGCGGGCGCCGCGGGCGCGGGCGGCGCGGTCCTCGCCCTCGCCGCCACCGCGGTGGGCGCCCCGGCGCTGCTGGCCACCGCGACGGTGTCGGTGGCCACCGCGATCGCCGGGGCCCTGATGGGATACACGGGTCTGGACGTGCCGGCCGCCGTGGCGCTGGTGGCGACCGTGATCACACTCGCCGCCGGGGCGGTGGCCCCCTTCGCCTTCAAGCTGGCCGGGATGCGGATGCCGGCGCTGCCGTCCTCCGCGAGTCAGCTCCAGGAGGGTATCGACCCCTACGCGGGTGACGAGGTGGCCGAACGCACCCAGCTGGCCGGACGCTGGGTCACCGCGCTCTTCGCGGCCACGGGCACCGTCGCCGCGGCCGCCCTGGTCGTCCTCGCCGAGAACCCCGACCTGCCCGAGGTGCTGACCGGACTCTCGCTGAGCCTCCTGCTGCTCCTGCACTGCCGCGGCCTGGTGCACATCGGGCAGCGGCTGACCCTGGCGCTGCCCGGGATCTGGGGGCTGCTGCTGATGGCCCGGGCCTGGGCCGTGGACAGCGACGCGGACGGCCGCGTGGTGGTCTTCGGGGTGCTGCTCGCCACGGCGGCCGGCCTGGTGACAGCCTCCTGGACGGTCCCGGGCCGCCGCGTGCTGCCGTACTGGGGCCGTGCGGCGGAGCTGGCACACACCGCCCTCGCGGTCGCGCTGCTGCCGCTCGGTCTGTGGGTGGCGGGTCTCTTCGGCTGGCTCCGCGGCCTGTTCGGCTGAGCACGCCCGTACGCCACTGGATGAAAGACGAGTTGAGGAGAGGCTGTGCAGTCCAAGCGCGACCAGGTACAGGCCCACAGTTTCATGATGGGCAGGCTCAGCTCGGGCCTGCTCACGGCCGACCCTGACGCCCCGGAGAGCCCACTCGGGCGGACCACCCGAGGCGTGGTCTTCGGCGTGCTGGTGACCCTCCTGATCGGTGCGGGCGCCACCGTGTACGGGCTGCTGCGTCCCGGCGGCAACGACGGCTGGCGCAGCGACAGGCACCTGGTGGTCAACCGCGAGACCGGTGCCCGGTACCTCTGGACCGGTACCGACGGCGTACTGCACCCGGTACGCAACTACGCGTCGGCGCGGTTGATCGGCGGCTCCGACCTGGCGACCGTGGACGTCGCCACCGCCTCGCTGCAGGGCATCCCCGTGGGATCCCCGGCCGGCATCCCCGGCGCCCCGGACACCCTGCCCGGGGCCGACCGGCTCGACGGCGGCGCCTGGCACATGTGCGTCACCGGTCCGGGCGGTGCCGTGCCCAGCACCTCCGGTGCCGTCACAGGCACCGGGGTGGAGAAGCCGGGAGCCACCACCCTGGTCGCGGGGGCGCCGCTGGACTCCCGCGGCGTCGGCGCCGACCGCGGCGTCCTGGTGCGCGGGCCGGACCGCACCGAGTACCTGGTGTGGCGGGGCAGCAGACTGGAGCTGGACCGCGCCTCGGATGCCCGTAACGCCCTCGGCTACGGCTCCGAGCGGCCCATGCCGGTGTCGGCCGCCTTCCTCGACGCGCTGGCCCCGGGACCCGCCCTGAAGCCGCCCGAGGTGCCGGGGCGCGGCGGGGAGGGCCCGGAGCTCGGCGGTGAGGCCAGCCGGATCGGCCAGTTGTTCAAGATCAGCGTGCCGGGCGGGGGCAGCACGTACCACCTGCTGCGCAAGGACGGTCTGGTGCCGCTGACCCGGCTCGGCGCCGCCCTGGTGCTGGGCGACCCGGCCACCCAGGAGGAGGCCTACGAGGGGCGGTCGCCCGAGGTGCGCGCGGTCGGCGCGGACGCGCTGCGCGAGCACAGGGCGAAGGACCCGGGCACCGCCGGATCCGCGGAGCTTCCCGATGCCCCTCCGTCCCCGCAGCCGACGCCCCGCGGAACGGCGCTCTGCGCGCAGGTGGACGGCGACAACGGCGGCGCCCGGATCAAGTCGGTGCTGGTCCCGCTGAGCGAACTCGCCCCGATCGCCGTGTCGGAGGGAACCGCTCCGCCGCTGGAGGCCGCCTGCGTCCGGACGGATGCCACGGTGGTGCGGCCCGGGCACGCGGCCCTGGTCCGGGCCCTGCACGCGAGCGGCGCCGCGCACGCCGGGACCACGTACCTGGTGGCGGAGAACGGCGTGAAGTATCGCGTTTCGGCCAAGGACTCCCTGGCGGCGCTCGGCTATGCGGACGGAGACATCAGCTCGGTCCCCGCACCGCTGCTGGCGGCCCTCCCCACCGGCGCCGACCTGGACCCGGCCGCTGCCTCCGGTACCGCGAAACCCAAGGTCACAGCTCCGCAGTGCGGGACAGACGTGCGGCCGGGGCAGGAAGAGGAGGAGGCCGAGACAGGCAAGGCGGACCAGGCCGGCCAGGCGGCCACGGAGAGCATGCCAGGCGCAGAGGCCACCACGCCCTGAATTCCGGCAAACAGCACATATGGCGTCACAGAAAGAGGGAGGGGCGGGGTGGCGTGACTTTATGCTGACCCCTCGTCGCTCTGCGGTGGATTCGGTATGCATCGAGCCTTACGGGAAAGCTCAGAATTAGCTCAAATCTTTTTGCTGGCCGCCCCCTCGGGGGTCTGGCACGCGTCCGTGCCCGCTTCGCCGGGAACGGGCCGTCGCGATGACCGTTTCCACTGTTTCCCTGCCCGCTTCCCGACCGTATCGGGCCGGGACGGGTTCGGAGCCCGTCCCACTCCATCAGACAGGGCGGTCCCGTTCATTTCGCGGAAACCTTTGGACAACTCCATTGCCATGCAAGGATTCGCGCGAGCTGACTTATGCTCAAATCTTCCCTGCATATGTTGCGCCGGACAGTAGATTCTCTTTAGCCTCAGCGGGCAACGGTGCGAGGGGACTCGCCTGAACGAAGGGAGCGTGACATGGCGGACGGTTCCGGCAGGAAAGCGGACTATGCCAAGGGCTTGGGAGGTGTCTCCTCCCTGGAGTCGGCCCGGGCCGCGGTCGAGAAGATCCAGAACAACGTGGCCGAGGTCGCGGCGCGTTCGGGAGTCGGCGGTGACGAGGGCCAGGCTCTGCTGAAGCTCTTCCGCAGCTGGAACGGCGAGGCCCAGAAGGTCGTCGTCCAGATCAGCAAGATGATCGACGCGCTCCAGGAGAACGTGACCTCGGCCAACCGCCTGGCGAAGGAGAACCAGGACCTGACCGAGGTGCTCAACAGCAAGACCAGCCAAGGCGTCTTCGAAGCGCTGCGCTGACCCATCCCCCGCGGCACCCGGGCCCCTCCGGGGAGGCCGGAACCCGTGAGCTTCCCGGGCCTTGGTGCCCGGTCCCCCGAGAGGAGACGTCATGGCCGACGGCATCATCGATGTGCAGTACGCCACGGTCCGCAACGCTATTGAGGAGCTGAAGGGCCAGACCCAGCAGATCATCACGACCCTCAACAACCTGGAGGACGAGCTGAAGCCGCTCGTCATGTCCTGGGAGGGTGACGACCAGCAGATGTACCGCGGGGTCCAGGCGGAGTGGGACCAGGCCACCAAGAACATGGCCCTGCTCCTCGGCGACAGCGGTGAGCTGGTGCAGAGCATCCACGACAACCACTCGCGCGACGAGCGCCGGAGCGCCGACAACTGGGGCAACGTGCGGGCTCGCTGAGGTCCTCCGTCCGGATCGTGCCGGGGCCCATGCGCCCCGGCACGATCCGGACGACAGGCCCCTGGGGCCGGCCGGTGCCCCTCTGCTTCCGGCCGGCCCCCACCCCCGACCGGCACCGAACGGCAGGAGGACGTCCCATGGCTGGTGAGAAGGCCGACGTCAAGCATTTCGACCTCAAGCAGATGGAGAACTTCCGGGACAACGAGGTGCAGCCGGTGTACACCGTCGCGAAGAAGCACCGGGAGGACGGCGACGGGGCGCACATCAGGCCGCTCGGTCACCTCGTCGACGGCCACACCACCCCGGACAACCTCTCCCAGGACAAGCAGCTCCTGCGCATCGGGAAGATGGTCACCGACCCCCTGGTCTCGGGGCCGAAGCTGGTCGAGGGCGTCCGCACCGCGGCCGAGGCCATCGACAAACTGCTGGGCGACCAGATGGACCTCTTCAAAGAGCTGAAGGAAGCGCTCACCGACACCATCGAAGAGGCCAACAAGACCAAGGACAAGAACCTCGACGCGATCGACGCGCAGACGCTGCTGCAGACCTTCGACGAGGTGGACACGCTCACCAGCGGGTCGTCGGAGACAGAAGAAACCTGATCTTGCGGGCGGCGGCGGTCCCCGGCCGCCCGGCTCGCACGCGTGAGAGACACCCGGCCGCACAGCCACACGAAGAGACCGTGCGCCGACACGGAAGACAACCGACCAGAAAGGGCGCCCGGTGGCCGATCGGTACGATCCCAACTCCGTTGCCAACATCGACAAGTTCGACAACGCAGGCGACGCGTCGGCCGATACCTGGGCCACTCTGGTCACCCACATCACCGGCTATCCGGTACCGGACCGGAGCACCGTGTTCGACACGCTCCGCTCCGACCACGGTGGCAAGCTCTTCCGGATGGACATCAAGGAGCGCAGCCTCGGTCTGCTCGTCAAGGACTCCGGGTTCCTGACGAACAAGGGCGAGGACTACGACATCTGGTTCTTCGACAGCGGCAAGAAGCGGTCGATCATGCAGGCCCGGATCGTCTTCGAGGGCCGTGTGAAGGCCGGCGACGAGATCATCTGGGCCGGTCCCGGCTCCGACAACGTCCAGGACGCGCAGGTCCGTGAAGGCAACGAGTTCACGGACTACAACAAGGACAAGATGAGCACCATCCCGCTCGCCCGGTACATGAACGGGCCACGGGCTGCGCTCCTCGGGTTGCTGGGCGGCAGCACACAGGACGCCCGTTTCAGTAACCTGGGTGTGCCCGGAGCCGACGTGGTGGACCTGAATTCCTTCAACACCACCGGCGACTCCTTCGACTTCGCGGCCAAGTTCTTCAAGGACCACGCGACGGTGCTCAAGGACTGGGAGGACCGTTTCGGCCGGGACGACGCGAGCTGGAAGGGCGAGGCAGCGGAGGTCTTCCGCAGCCTGCTGAAGAAGATCCGCGAGAACTACGACAGTTACGTCGAGACCTTCAACTCCTCGGCCGGCACCGGAGACGAGACCGGCACCGGCAACACGGTGTACTCGCGCGCTCTGTCGCTGGGCCGCTCGTACCTGGTGGACTCCGCCAACAAGCTGCTGGACGCCTGGCTGACCTGGGCCAACTCCTCGTACTACGACCCGCACCGGGTGCTGCGCTACGTCCTGGACGACCTCGCCCAGTGGGTGGACACGAACAACGTCGCCGAGACGGAGATCAAGTCCTACAGCACCCGCTACTCGACGACCGTCAGCCACAGCCCGAAGGGCAACTTCTCCCAGGTGCACCCCGAGTACGGAGACCTCACGGACATCGCGAACTGGGCGAAGGTCGGCGACAAGGCCGTGAAGATCTGGACCCAGGGCGTCGACGAGTACCTGGGCAAGCCCGCGGCCCAGGTGCAGTCGGCTCTGAACAACCACTTCCTCGAACTGGGCGAAACCTTCTCCGACAACGTCCCCAAGCCGAAGTCGACCAGCACGGCCTCGGAGGACTACCAGGAGAGGAAGCTCGAGGAGGAGAAGGAGGAGATGAACCGGCAGAACGAGGAGAACAAGCGGTACCAGGACGAGCTGCGCGAGGAGCAGAAACAGCAGCGCGAGGAGGACAAGCGGTACCAGGACGAGTTGCGCGAGGAGCAGAACCAGCAGCGCGAGGAGGACAAGCGGTACCAGGACGAGCTGCGCGAGGAGCAGCGACGCGAGCAGGAAGAGGCCAAGAACCTCCAGGACGAGCTGCGCAACGAGCAGAACCAGCAGCGCGAGGAGGACAAGCAGTACCAGGACGAGCTGCGCGAGGAGCAGCGACGCGAGCAGGAAGAGGCCAAGAACCTCCAGGACGAGCTGCGCAACGAGCAGAACCAGCAGCGCG
>NZ_JBIBZU010000019.1:41933-42493 GCF_043088245.1 Streptomyces sp. NPDC014623
CGAGGAGGACAAGCAGTACCAGGACGAGCTGCGCGAGGAACAGCGACGCGAGCAGGAAGAGGCCAAGCGGGAGGCCGAGGAACAGCAGAAGGCCGTGGAGGAGAGCCTCGGCGGCCTCAATGATCCCAACGCCGTCAGTGAGCAGAACCTGGGCGACCTCGACGAGCTGCTGAACATACCGGTCACCGAGAGCACCGGTGATCTCGGCGACCTCAACAGTCCGGGCGGGGCCGACGACCTGAACAACACGATCACCGAGGAGCTCGGCAACCTCGGGGACGTGAACAGTCCGGGTGGTGAGAACCAGTCGCCCGCGGGGGTCGCGCCTCCCGTCCCCCAGAACCTCGGCAGTCTCGGCAACCTGAACGGTCCGGGCGGGACCAGGAACGCCACCGACGCGGCCAACGAGGCGATCACCCAGAACCTCGGCAGCCTCGGCAACCTGAACAACGGTGCCGGAGGCTCCCTGGAGACTCCGACCGGGGGCAGTACGCAGCTCGACGGCGGTGCTCTGACGACCGGCTTCCCGGACGGCAGCAGTACGCAGTTCGATCCGGACA
>NZ_JBIBZU010000019.1:42593-47326 GCF_043088245.1 Streptomyces sp. NPDC014623
CAGGCGACGTCCACGGCCCCGGACGGTACGACCACCACCCAGAACCTCGGCAGTCTCGGGAACCTGAACGGCCCGAACGGCCTCGGGGACCTGGGCGACATCGCCGGCATCAACTCCGACCTGCCCACCACCTCGGTCGAGGACCTGGGCGGCCTGGGGGATCTCAACGGTGGCGGGTCCGCCTTGGAGACTCCGACCGGGGGCAGTACGCAGCTCGGTGACGGTGCTCTGACGACCGGCTTCCCGGACGGCAGCAGTACGCAGTTCGATCCGGACAGCGGTCTGCTGACCACGACGCATCCGGACGGCAGTGTCACCACGCAGGATCTGGGTGACGGTACCCGGGTGACCAACCCTGACGGGTCGGTCACTTCGCTCGGTGACGACGGGAAGCTGACGACCACGTTCCCCGACGGCACCACCCAGACCGTGGATCCGGCGACCGGTCAGGCGACGTCCACGGCCCCGGACGGTACGACCACCACCCAGAACCTCGGCAGTCTCGGGAACCTGAACGGCCCGAACGGCCTCGGGGACCTGGGGGACATCGGCACCGTG
Organism: Streptomyces sp. NPDC014623; assembly: GCF_043088245.1. Lineage (NCBI taxonomy): Bacteria > Bacillati > Actinomycetota > Actinomycetes > Kitasatosporales > Streptomycetaceae > Streptomyces > Streptomyces sp. NPDC014623. The sequence goes on from NZ_JBIBZU010000019.1 coordinate 43,152, forward strand.
AACGGCCTGGAGACCCCGACCGGCGGGCACACCGCGCTCATGAACGGCGATTTCGCCACCACGTTCGCGGACGGCAGCAAGGGCGTGTTCGATCCCGGCAGCGGGATGTTCACCAGCACCGGCCCGGACGGCTCCACCGTGCAGACCGACCTCACCCACGGCGCGAAGGTGACCAACCCGGACGGCTCCACCACCTTCCTGGACAACGGCCGCCTGAACACCACCTTCCCGGACGGCACCGAACAGATCATCGACCCGGACACCGGTGTCGCCACTGTCACCGACCCGCAGGGCAGGACGGAAACCGTGGACCTGAAGGACCTGAACACGTCGCTCGGCACCGTGGACAGTTCGGGCGTACTCGACGACCTGGGCAGCTTCGGAGACCTCGGCGGCCTCAGTGGGACCGGTGGTTCCGACGGGGCCGGCGGCGGCACCACCAGCCGTGACGTGCCATTCTCCGAGCTCGGCATCGGCGGTGGACAGGTGAGCGGCGGGGCCTCCGGCGGTGGCCTCTCGGAGGCGGGATCCGTCTCCCTGGGCAGTACGGGCACGGCCGGGGTCGCCCCCCTCTCCGACAGCGCCGCCGGCGCCGGCGCCCCGCTCGCCTCCGCCGCAGCCGGGGGCACTCCCGGCGCCCCGGGCATGCCCGGCAGCCCCGGCATGCCGATGGGCGGCGGCATGGGCGGCATGGGCGGTGGAGGCGAGAAGGGCAACGGCGAGCGGGTGCGTGCCGTCCTGGTCGACGCGGCCGAGGAGAGCGAGCGCCGCAACCGCCGCCGGCGCAGCCCGTGGAACCGGCAGGAGGACAGCGACACCTTCCTGACCCCGGCCTCCCGGGTCACGACCACCGGCGGCGCCTCCCCGGAGGAGGAGACGGAGCCGGGGCACAGGCCCACCACGTCCGCCGACTACCTGGAGGAGGATGCGGACGTGTGGGGCACCGAGGAGGGCGGCACCCCCTCCGTGATCGGCCGGTGACCCCCCAGGCCCGGTGCACCGCCGCGCGGACACGCGCCTTGACCGACCCCGGTTTTCGCGACCGGGCTTCCACCAGGCAAGATCACTGGAGCAGTTGACGGACCGGAGGCCGAGAACCGGGCGCACCATCCGTGCGTACGGGCCTCCGGACGCACGAAGAGACCGAGGGAGAGGGAGGGAGCGAGCATGACGGAACCGCTGGAGAAGCGCCTGGAGAAGGCCATGGCCGAACTGCAGGCGGCGCAGGAGGCGGTCGCGCGCACCGAGCGCGAGCTGCGGACGGCGTCGTTCGCAGCGCTCTCCTCCGACCGTGCGGTCCGCGCCACCGCAGGTCCGCAGGGTGAGTTGAGCGGCATCGAGTTCCTGGAGAACAAGTACCGCGACATGTCCCCGCAGGAGCTTGCCGCCAGCGTTCTGGAGGCGGCGAACGCGGCACGCGTGAAGATGAACCGGCATGTGATGAAGGCGATGGCGCCCTTCGCCGAACCCAGCAGCAACGTACCGGAGCTGAAGGGCTTCGAGCTGGACTGGGAACGCATCTTCGGACCCGAGGTGCTGCGAGAGGACGACGAGTCGTCACGCGGCGGTCCGGCCACCCCCGCCTGGCGGGACGCGCTCGGCGCCGAAGGAGAGGACTGACGATGGGACAGCGGTACTACGTAGATCCGCACCGCATCGAGGCCCTCGCGCGGCAGCTGGAGGAGATCGGCACCCTGACCAGGAGTATGACCGAGGAGTTCCTCGACGAGCTGGCGCCCACGGTGACGTGGCCTGGCACGGAGGGCGAGTTCGCGGAGAAGGCCAAGCCGCAGGAGCAGAAGGAGCGGCAGACCACCAAGGACACCATGATGTCCATCCGGGACGCGCTGGTGGGGATCACCGACGCCACGGTCAGCCAGGTCCGGATGATGAAGGACACCCGCGACCGCAACATCGAGGACGTCGAGCAGGGCACCAGCCGCATCGACACCGATGGCTTCGGCACCGGCCCGGGCGGGCATGGCCGCCGCTGACCTCCACGCCGCACGCCGCTCCCGCACCACGCCGGGAGCGGCTGCTCCGTCCTGCCCGCGCGGGTTCCGGGGCGGCCCCCGGTGAGCATCCAGGTATCGCCCGAGGTCAACGCCATGATCTTCATCCTCACGGGGGAGAGGCTCATGGACGCCGACGAGGACCTCGCCTTCGACAGCCGCCGGCCTTACTCCGGCCTGGGCCGCAAGCTGGAGCGACTGTCCTCGCTGATCGACAAGTCGATCCACGACATCGGCGAGTCCATGCCCGACGACCTCGCCAAGTCCTACGGCAAGGCGATGGGCATGCTCATCGACGACGACGGCAAGAACTACCTGCGCGACTTCGCCGAACAGCTCGACAAGATCGCCGAAGGCCGGCACAAGACCTCCATGGACATCATGGAGTCCAAATGGCAGGTCGTCGCCGAGATCATCCGGCTGCTCATCGAGATAGCGATCTATCTGTCGTTGTCCATCATCACCGGAGGCGCCTCGGCCAGTCAGATCATGCTGGCCAAGATGCGCAGCCGGTTCTTCATCCTCACCACGCTCAGCCACCTGCTCCAGCGGCTGCACCTCGCGCCCACGCTGACCGAGGCGTTCGCCGAGGCGTTCACCACCTTCGCGGTGCGGCTGGCGATGATGAACTTCGCGCCGGACGGCCGCCGCCCCGACGGCATCGACTGGAGCGACATCGGCAAGGCCGCAGCGTTCGGCGCCGCAGCGGGCTTGTTCACCAGCGTCTTCGACGACTTCGCGAGGAGCATCGTCAGGAGCTACGACAACAACTTCCTCAAGAACAGCCCTGACCTCGACTTCAAGAACAACCCCAACCTGAAGAACAACCCGGACCTCGACCTCACGAACAACGGACCGAACCCCAAGCCGAACCCCGGCCCCACTCCGAACCCCGACCGCGACGGCCGCCCGGAGCCCACCCCGTACGGGAACGGCCCCGACCTCTCCGGCAACGTGCCGGTCACCTTCCGGAACGACCCGCTCTCCTTCCGGAACAACACCGAGCTGTGGCGGAACAACCAGCTCCTGCGCAACAACGCCGACCGGCCCGGCGCACTGGCCGGGCACTACGGACTGAAGGGGACCACCGACTTCCTCGCCGCCGGCTCCGGCGAGGCGCTGGCGGAGATCCTGATCAAGGGCGCCTTCGAAGGCGACTGGTCCACCAGCTGGTCCACCTTCGTCGGTGCGGGCATCAGCAGCCAGGTCGAGGCCACGCTCAGCGACACCGCTGTGAACAGTGCCGCCGAACTGCGCCACATCATCGACAAGCTGCGTCACCAGCCGCCCACCGTGTCCAGCGGCGACAGCGACTCCGACAGTTCTTCGCGCTCCGGTCACGGCTCCGACCGCGCCGACGGTCCCTCCCACACGGACACCACGGGCGGTGACGGCGCCGCGCTCACCCCGGCCCCGCCGGTCGCCTCGCAGGCCACCGGGCAGGCGGACGTCACCGGCAGCCAGCCGCCCCCGCCCTACTCCTCCGGGAACTCGCCCCTTCTCTCCGAGAACCCACCCGCTTTCTCCGAGAACCCGCCGCCGTACACATCCCCGAGCCCGCCGCCGTACTCGCCGGGCACGCTGCCCGTGACCGCCGCCGAGAACGAGCTGTGGCAACAGGTCCACCAGGGCCCCGCCGAGGTCCGTGAGCAGGCGCTGCGTGACCTCGCCGCCCTGCGGGGGGCCCAGCCGCCCGGCAGCGCCGAGATAGGTCTCCGTGACGGCCTGCACGGCAACTTGTCGCAGCTGCCCGAGGTCCGGGTGGTGCCCGCAGGAAGCGACCCCGCCACCCAGGTGGACACCGACGACGTCCGCCGGGCGCTCGGCGGCTTGGGCACCCAGGTCACGGTGGACGCCCCGATCACGGTGGGAGCCGCCCCCGGCGTGGGGGGCAGTACGGCCACGGCGGATCCCGCGACCACCGCCGGCGGCCCGACCGCAGTGAGCGCGCCGGGCACCTCCGGCAACAGCCCCGCCACAGCCACGGGCGACCCCTCCGTACGTTCCACGGGCAACAGCACCGACCCGGTGGCGGACGACGGCCCGGGCGCCCGTCCGGACGACGCGACCGGCCGGCAGAGTGGCGAGAGCGGGGCACCCTCGGAGAGCGCGGCCGTTGACACGCCGGCGAACCCGGCTGTATCGGCTCCGGAGAACGACGTC
>NZ_JBIBZU010000019.1:47423-140966 GCF_043088245.1 Streptomyces sp. NPDC014623
GTCCAGGGGTCTCGGCCGAGCGATGTCCGGGAGCCCGGGCAGAGCGGTGTTCAGGGGCCGGTGCCGAGTGACGTCCAGGGCCCCGTGGCGAGTGACGTCCAGGGGTCTCGGCCGAGCGATGTCCGGGAGCCCGGGCAGAGCGGTGTTCAGGGGCCGGTGCCGAGTGACGTCCAGGGCCCCGTGGCGAGTGACCTCCAGGGGTTGCCCGAGGAAGTGGCCGCGGAGAACGACGGTACGGCGGCGGTTACGGTGCCGGACCAAGGGGACGGCGCTCCCGTCGCCACGGGCGGCAGCCCCACCACCTCCCCCGCACCCGGCACGGGCAACGGCGCCCGCCCGGGTGGTACCCCCACCGCCGGGGGCAGTACTTCTCCCTCCACCACGTCACCCCAGGCGACTCGCGCCCCGGACGGCGCCACTTCGGTGGACGGCTCGCCGACCGCGGCGGACGACTCCCCGCAGACCGCCCCCGCTCCGGAGGACGTCGGCCAGACCGGGACCGACGCCACGCCGGGCCCCGGGGAGAGCATCGCCGCCCCGGCCGCGGACACCGTGACCGATCCGGCCGGTGACACGGCCACCTCCACCACTCCGGCTGGTGGACCCACCACCGTCAGCGATCCGGTGGGCGACGACACCGCCGCTCCGCCGAAGGTGGGCACCACCGGTTCGTTCGGCGACACCGGCGGGACACGTGAGGCCGGGGCCCCGACCGACGTGAAGTCCGGCACCCCTCGCGCCGGTAACCCCGATACCACCCAGGCGCCCCCGCTGACCATCGTGGTCTCGGCGGTCGCGCCACCGGGGGAGGGGACGCCGGAGGCGGCGGAGCTTCTGGACGGGGCCGGGACCGACCGGGCCGTGGTGCTCGGGCCGGCGGTCGTGCCGGACGGGGCAGGACGGCCGGTGCGTGCCGCTGTCGAACTGACCCGCGAGGGGCCGGGCGCCCCGGTCCAGGTCCGCCCGCTCACCGGCCCGGCACCCGCCGTGGCGGCTGACGGCAGCACGGAGACGACGTTCCCCGGCGCCGACGTGCTGCTGCCGCTGGCCGACGCCCTCGGCCCGGTCTCCCGCCCCGCCACACAGAGCACAGTGACGACCGAAAGCGCCCCGGTCGCCACCTCCTCGGCCACGCCCCCGACCGCGCTCCAGGAGAAGGCGACCGCCGTACACGGCAGTGGAGCCGTACCGGACTCCACGGCCACCACCACGCCCGCCCCGGACAAACTCGCCACCTTCTCCCGCCCCTGGAGCGACACGGCCACCGATCTGCACCTGGAGTCGGGTGAAGGTGAAAAAGGCGCCGAGGGGACCGGTGGCCGGGCTCCCGGCCTCGGCACGGGGCACGCCGGGACCGGCGGATCCCCGCCTCCGCCCCTGTCCACGCCGGCCGCGCCGGAAGCGGAAGTCTCTTCCGTGGCGCCGCCCCCGGTGCTCCCCTCGCCGTCCGCCCGGATCGTCGTACGTCCTGCGGACGGCGGCGCCACCGACGGCGACCGCAGCGGTTCGCGGCGTCCTGCGGGCGAGCCGGCCGTCACCACGCTGGACGGCCTCACGGTGCCCCTCGCCCAATTGCGGCGCCTGATACCGGACACCGCGGTACAGCCCACGCCGGGCCGAGCCGTGCGGACGCTCACCATCTCGCAGAGCCCGGCCGAGGACGGTACGGCACACGACGCGGGACGCAGGGCGCTGCTCGGCCAGGACGCCTTCCGCGGCGTACGCACCGTGTCCGTCCCCGTTTCCCCCTCCGCACTCCCGCCGACGGACTCCGCCGCAGGGACCGAAGTGGCGCCGGCCACCCGCCGTACCGTGTTCACCGGCCCGCCGGCCCCGCTCCCCGGGGCGGGCACCGAGCTCGGTGCCGACTACTTCGTGGCACACGCCACCCCCCGCACCGTCACCCTCGGCACCGAGGACGCGGCGCGCCCCACCGTGAAGCTCAGCGGCGTGCAGTTCGGCGAGGCGCTCCGGATCTGGGCGGACGACGACGACCTGGACCGGCCGCTGGTGCTGTACTCCTGCGAGGCCGGGCAGCAGCCGACGATCGCGGGTCTGCCGGTGGCGCAGCACGCGGCGAACCGGACCAGGCGGTCGGTGTACGCGCCGACCACCGAGGTGGGCACGGCGCGGGACCGGAACGGCGAGGTCCACGCGGTGCTCACCGAGGGCGCGGACGGGCCGGGACGATGGCGGCTGTTCACCCCGGAACCCACCGGCGCCGACCTGGACGCACTGGCGCGCGACGCCGGCCTGCACGCGGGCCCCGAACCGGCCGACGCCTTCGCCCGGGCGCGCACTCTCCAGCAGATCCGCACACTGCGCGACGCCCTCGGCCCCGACGCCGAACAGCGGCCGGAAAACCGCGAGCTGCTCGCCGGGCTCGCGTACGTGGACGGCCTGCGCTGGCTCGATCCGGACACCGCGGCCCGCTACGGCGACGGGCGGATGACCCCGGACCTGCTGCGCCGGATGACCACCGACTGGCACGCCGCCACCGGCGGCCCGGCGGCCGGTCCCGCAGCCGACCTCTCGGCCGATCCCACTCCCGGGCAGTACACCGCGTTCCTGCGCGCGGCGGCCGGGTTGCGGGCCGGTGCCGGGCCCGGCACCACGCTCGACGACCTGCTGCCCCCGCCGCCGCCCGAACTGCTTCCGGCCACACTGGTCTCGCAGGAGGACGTGCGCGGACTCTCCTACGCGCCGTCGGCGCAGGTCGCCTGGGCACTGTCGAGCGCACCGCTGCCGTTGTCCGCGCTGGCGCTCGGCCCCGAGGACACCGCCGAGCTGGCGCGCCGCCTGAACAGTCCGGCGTCCGTGGCCCCCGGGGACCGCCCGGAGGACCTCACCGGGCCCGGCGACGGCAGGGCCGGGACGGTCGCCCCAGGCCCGACGGCCACCGCCCACGGGAAGTGGGACATGTCGCCTGCGCCGAAGCCGGGAGAGGTCGACCCCCACGTAGCGCGTCATGTGTACGGGCTCCCGGAGAAGAGCTTCAAGGGGTTCCGCGACCTGGTGTGGGAAAAGAATCTGGTCATCGACGTGCGTCCGACCAACCCCGCCGCCCCGAAGTGGCTGGAGGCCGGGGCGAGGCCCAAGCCGGAGGCGATCAAGGCCAAGACCGTCAGCGAGATCGACGTGCGTCTCGGGGCCGATCCGGACACCGTCGGGCTCGTCGGTTATTTCAAGCCGGTGCTGCCCGAGCGGGGATCCGTTTCCGACGGTGAGTGGGACAGGGTCCTGTCGCGTTTCAACCAGCGATCGACCGAGTACCACGAACTGGCGCCCAAGATGGCGGAGTACGAAGCGGAGAACAGGTTCGTCGTCAGGAACGGCGTGGTCCACGAGGTGGACGAGGACGGCGGACACGCACCCATCACCGCGGATCACGACCTGTTCAACGTCTCCACGCCGGACGGGAAGCAGATCGCACAGCCGCTGCACGACGAGCTGATCAAGGAGATACGGACCAAGGGCATCGCCGTGATGCACGGCGCGCACCTGTTCTGGAAGCCGACGACCGCTTTCGACAAGTCCGTCTTCGACAAGATCGTCCATTCTCATCAGGGTCCCGACGGGGAGCCTTTGCTCCGTTTCCGTTCCGGGAGCGATCATGCCGAGCTCAACTGGTTCAACCCGCTCACCGTGCCGCCCGGCCGGTCCTCGGCCGAGCCGAGCCGGCCGGGGAGTTCCGTGCAGGAACTGAGCGTGTTCGGCCCGGATTCCGCGGCGCCCGACCCGGTGGACACCGTGCACGCGGACGGCGCCGCCTTCCGTCGGCTGAACACCCCGGGCGGCGGGAACTGCCTGTTCCGGGCGGCGCTCGACACCGCGCGCAGCCAGGACGTACCACCCGCGTGGGCGGCCCGGAACATCGCCGGACTGCGCGGTCTGCTGCGCGACCGGCTCACCGGGTCGGAACTGGCCGCCGCAGCGGCCGAGGCGACCCCGGACCCCGTGCTCGCCGTGGTGGACGACCTGCGCATGAGCGCCGTCGCGGGGGTGCGGGACCCCGGCGAACAGCGGCGGGTCACCCAGAGGTGGGACCGGATCGCGCAGGCGGTCGTCACCGGCGGCGACCCCGCCCAGTGGCAGCGGATCCTCCGGGACAGCGGCTATCCCCACCTCGCCGACCTCGCGCCCACCCCCGCCGACGCACGGCGGCTCGGCACCGAGGGTCTGTTCGTCGCGGCGGCGGAACTCCCCGCGTTGTGGGCGTCCCCCTTCGCCGACCTGCTCCCGCAGGCGCTGGCGCACACCCTCGACCTCGACCTGCGGCTCGTCCAGCCCGGCCACCGGTCACCGGGGGACCTCTTCGTCACCACCCTCAACCCGGGGGGCCGGGGCGGCACCCTGCACCTGTCCTACAACGGCACCGACCACTTCGACGCCCTCGTCCCGGCCTCGGCACCGCTCACCACCATTCCGGCCCCGGACACCGCCACCGCGGACCCGGTCTCCCGGACCCCGGACGGATCCGACCCCTTCGGCGAGTGGCTGCGCAGCATGGGAGGGATCTCCGACCTCGACACCGAGACCCCCGACCGGGGCGACCCGGTACCGCTGGAGACCCAGCTCGAACGGCACCGCCCGGCACGGCTGCTGACCGGAGAGGACGGCCGGCCACCGGGCCCGGCCCCGCGCACCGTCACCTTCGAGGACGGCAGCCGGCTGCCCACCGTCCTGATCAGCCCCGACGCCGACCCGGAGGACAAGAGCCCGGGCGGGTCCCCGCAGACCTCCCGGACCGGCCTCTTCACCGGCCCCGGCGCCCTCACCCTGCGCTCGCCCGAGCAGGTGGCCCAGGAAATCCTCGGCCGCCTGCCGGAGAAACTGCGTGCCCAGTTCGACGAAACGGAACTGCTGCGTCTGCTGACCGACCAGCCCGGCGCGTTCACCGCCCCGCGCGGCGCTCGCCTGGTGGGCCGGGAGAAGTCCGGGGTCGGTCACGAGATGACGGTCGAGGCCGTCCCGTACCACCGCTGGGAGCGCTTCTCCGACGTGGGCGGCAGCACCGTGCGAGTGGACACCGCGCGCCGCGGCCAGGCCGGCACGGGCGGCGGACGCAGCGTCGGCTTCGGGCGCCGGATCGCCGCCGCGGTGGGCATGGGCCCGCCGCTCAACTGGCTGCTGAAGATCGGTGTCTCGCTGGGCTGGTCCCGCAGGACCGACTTCAGCCTGGGCACCCAGGCGTACCACCAGAACGAGCACCGCGGCTGGGAGGGCTCGCACCTCCACCTGGACGACGTCCACTACAGGGTGCGCGTGGACCGCGTCACCGAGGCGCCGAAGGCCACCGGCCGCAGCGCCGGGCCCGGCTCGCTGGCGCCCCGCTGGCTGCGCACCCCGGTGCACGCCGCCGGATTCGGCATGCGGGACGGGCTGAGCTGGCGGCTGCCGGACGAGCTCACCGTCCCCTTCAAGGGGCCCCGGCGGGCGCCGGAGACGCTCACCTTCCCGGACGGTCTGGAGCCGGGAATCACCGGCACCACCGGACTGCACCTGACGGACCCGCCGGAGGACGTGGCACTCGCGATCTCCGGGGCCCGGCCCGGCAGTTCGGCGCACCGCACGCTGATCTCCTATGTCCGGCCGGGAAGGCTGCTCCCCCTGTTCCAGCGGTTCTCCGGGCCGGTCAGCGGGCCGGAGCTGACCCAGGGCAGCGGCCAGCGCCCGTTGGGGCACCTGGTCGTGGAGCGGTCGGTGCCGCACCGGGCCACCCTGGTCACCGAGTCGGTCAAGGCGGAGCTGCGCGACCTCACCCAGACCACGTACCAGAACGAACGCGGCCACGTCCGCGACACCCGTTTCGGCTTCCAGGTGACCGGGGGACCGAACTACACCCTCACCGGCCCGGAGACCGACGTGCGCCTCCAGGGCGGCCCGCTGGTCCGCACGGACCTCAGTACCGGGCGGGGCCACTACCTCGGCACCGACGCGGCCCGCAAGACCACCGGCCGGATCCGCAACCACCCGGTCGCGCTCTACCGGGTGGAGCGCACCCTGATGGTGCGCGGGGCCGGCGAGCCGCCGTCCTCGGCCCGGCCGGTCCGGGTGGTCAGCCTGGACTGGATCTCCACCCAGGACGCCCGCCGGCTGGCGGGCTGGGACAGCCGCACGCCCGGCCGGACGGGACCGAACCCGGACGCCGAGCCGCCGGTGCCGTGGTACCTCACCCGTGAGGACCCGGCGCACCTGAGCGGTCAGGTCCGCGCCGAGGGCTTCCGTCCCGTCCACCCGCAGACCCAGGTGCAGGACCTGACCCAGGACCAGGCGCAGGCCCAGCCCCAGGGCCAGGCACAGCCGCAGGTCACTCCGGCGCAGCCGCAGACCGCCTCGGTCCAGGACCAGGCCCAGGGGCAGCCGTCGACGGGGCAGCCCGTCCCCCAGGACCCCTTGCGGGTCTTCACGGACACCGTCCTGGACACCCTGCACCGTTCGTACCCGTCGCTGTTCGTCCCGCCGCTGATGCTGCGTCACCCGCGGCTGGCCAGGTTCTGGTACGGCGACGGACGGATGCGGACCGCGCTGCACAACGACCGTCAGGTGCGCGAGGCGCTGAACCGGCCCACCCTGGCGCAGAGCCTCGACGACCTGACCACCACCGGGATACCGGTCACCCTCACCGAGGACGGCAAGGTGCGCCGCGGCCACCACACGCTGATCCTGCGGGCGCGGCTCACCGACCGGCGGTTCGAGACCACCATGAGTGAGCGCTCGCTGCGCAACGCGGTGGTCGGCACCGAGATCGCCGGGCAGGGGCAGCAGGCGTCCAGCACCCTCTCCGGCGGTGTCGAACTGGGCATCTCGCCGCGTGATCACGACAAGGCGCCCGAGGCCGGGCTGCCGCGCCGGACCGGCAACGTGTCCCTCGGCGCCCGCTACGCCAGGACCAACCAGAAGGCCACCCGCAGCACGGTCGCGGTCACCCACGACCACCTGGCGTACCAGAGCGGTTCCGACCTCTACAGCTACCGGGTGGAACTGGGCGCCTCCTTCGAAGGCCACCGCCGCCCCCGCGGCTGGGCCCGGCTGGCCTCCCTCGGCCTGCTCGGGGCCGGCGTCTTCGTCAGCAGGGTGGAGGAGCGCCCGCTGTTCAGCCGGGGCAGCGAGACCGTGGGCCGGGTGGAGCTGGCCGTGCCCGCGGCCCACGGCTCCGAGCGCCACGCCCCCGCCGACCCGCCACCCGGGGGGCAGGTGTCCGCGCCGCAGCAACTCTCCGCCACCGAGGCGGACCGGCTCCTGGACGGCACCCGCCCGCTGCCGAGGACGGGGCCGGCCGACCGCGAACTCACCCGGAGGCTGCTGGGCGCCCCGCACGTGGTGCTCAGCACCGAGGGCGGCCGGCAGCGCCAGCAGCTCGTCCAGGACACCGCCGACCGCGCCTCGGGCACCTCCTGGCACGTCAGCGCCCCCGGCACCCCGGTGCGCACCGCGCTGCGCCGGGCGATGGCCAACCTCAGCGTGTCCGGACAGCTCGGCCAGTACCTCGGCCCGTTCGGCTCCCGCATCACCGGACTCAACGGCGCGGGTCCGCTCCAGACCCACTACCTGAAGGCCGCCATCCGCGGCGACCTGCACCGCATACGGGTCAAGAGCGACCCGAAGCCGGCCAGCTTCGAAGCCACCGTCGGCAACGAGCACCGGGTCCTCGGCAGCGCGAGCACAGGCTCCCGCACCACCCTCGGTCTCCAGGGTTCCTACATGCCCCTCCAGCAGGCGCCGGGCCGGCAGCCGATGGTCGGCTCCTACACGGCCGCCCTCCAGTACGCCTGGGGCAAGGGCCGCAGTCTCTCGCAGACCCTCACCCGGGGACGCAGCACCACCCTCACCTACGCCGGACGCACGTACCTGGTGGTCGCCGACGCCATCGAGACCGTCGCGGTGCGCGACCGCTGGACGGCCGCGATGGGCATGGCGGGCACCCGCGCCGGGGACCGGATCAGCTCCGCGGCGGGGCAGCTCTCCGAGCGCCTCGGCCGCGGTCTCGCCCCACGCCGGGCCGCCGCCGCCCTCCAGCGCATCCGCGACGCGGTGATGTTCCACCTGCCGATGCAGGACGCCATCGAGGCCGGACTGGCCCCGGACGGCCTGGGCACCACCACCCCGCACAACCTCGGCGGCGGCTACCGGGTGCCCGGCTTCCTGCACGGGCGCCGTTTCCCCACCCACCCCAGCGGCCAGCTCGACGCGAGCCGGGCGGCGCAGCGGCTGATACCGGAGCTGGAGGGGCTCGGGGTGCCCTCGCACGACCGGGAGCAGGCCCTGCAGTGGCTCTCCCCGGACTTCCTCCAGGCCCACCTGCACGAGCTGACGACCGACGGGGTGACCCTGCCGGTCCGCTACCGCACCTGGCGCAGCCCCCACCACCTGCTGGTCGGCGGCAGCCCCGGACAGCTCGAGTTCAAGCTGACCCCCGTCAGCACCACCGTGGAGAAACTGCGCACCGGCTACGAACTGGAGGACTACCGCAACTTCGCCCGCGACGACGCCCGGGGTGCCTCCCAGGACCGCGGGGCCGACGTGACCCTCAGCGGCGGCCAGCGCGCGGCGGACAGCGGCCTCCTCGTCGCCAACCCCTCGCTGCAGGGCACCGCCGCCAAGCAGCGCTCCAGCAACCGCACCGAGACCGCCGGCAGCACCGCGATGCCGAACATCGCCACCACCCAGGCCCACGCCGAGACCGTCACCGCCTACGTGCTGACCGTCACCATGAGGGACGCGACCGGTGATCCGCTCGGCCCTCGCGTCAGCGCCCCGGTCGGCAGCCTCAACGAGTTCCTCCCGGCCAGCCTGCTCACCCCGGAGGGCGACGGCGCCGACAGCGCGCTCACCGAGCAGAACGTGCCCGAACCGCCGCGAGCGGTGAGGATACTGACCGCCGACCAGGCCCGACCGGAGTCCGTCGCCGCCTGGCGCACCTCCACCACCGCTGACGGCCCCGACCCCGACGTCCTGCCCTTCGACGACCGGATCGGCTCCGGCATCCTCGCCGTGGACATCCGGGGGGCGGCCAACGTGCAGGACGCCCTGACCCTCGCCACCGCCCGCGCCGACGGCCTCGGCGACAGCGACCTCGGTGCGCGGCACACCGGGAAGAGCCTCGACGGACGCGTGCGCATGGCCCGCCTCACCCCGCTCACCGCCCTGGGCACCGCCCCCGCCCAGGCACAGCAGGAGGCCACCTCGCAGGGCGGCCTGACCGCCGGCTTCCGCGAGGCGCTCGGCGCGAACGGCTCCGTCCTGCCCACCCAGGCCTCCGCCCACCTGATCGGTCAGTTCCACACCGCCGATTCCCGCCTCTACGCGAGGATGCACCGCCGTGGCGCCCGGCTGCTCGCGGTGGAGAACAAGCCGCGCATGGAGGCCATGCAGAGGCGGAAGACCTCCGACGCACTGGAGGCCGGCATCACCGACAACGTCGAGGGCGCGGTGGGCACCTCGCCGCTGGCGGGCAACAGCAACGCGGGCATGACCAACCCGGGCGCCACGGTCCCGATCGGCGGTGCCAACGACGGCACCGTGCTCAAGGGCGCCGTGGACACCACCCTCAGTACCCACGTAAAGGTCGTCACCGACCGCAGCATGCTCTTCGCACTGCCGGTGAGCTGGCTGGCGGTGGCGGAGGCGGACCACCGGATCACCGACGGCCGCCTGCTGCACACGCTGGGCAAGGCCAGGCGCGGCCCGCGCGCCGCCGAGGCCGGGACCACCGCCCTGGTCTGGCTGCGCGAGGACATCGCCCGCGACCACGGCCTCCTGGACGACACCACGTTCCCCGACGAGGTCCGCACGGCCTGGGACGACATGGCCAAGGCCGCGGCCGACCTCGCCACGGCCGAGAAGGAGTACTACGACGCCCGCGCCCGGGCCCGTGAAGCCTGGCTCTCCCTGACCCCGCAGCAGCGGACCGCGCTCGGCGGGGACGACCCCCGCCTGGCGACCGTGCTGCCGCAGGACGTCGCCCAGTCCCCGGCGGTCGTCGGCTGGCAGGCCGCCCGCGACGCGGCACGGCAGTGGGAGGGGCGCCTGGACGCCGCTGCCGCCGACCACCACCGGCTGCACCTCGCCGCGTCCCGCCTCACCGCCCACCACCAGGGTTCGGCCTCGGTGCCGGTGCGGGACCTGCCGCAGGAGTACACCGAGCCGGACTGGCGCTCACAGGCACCGGAGCCGTACCGGATCACCGACGCCACCGACTCCGTCCCGCGCACCCTCACCTCGCCGGACGGCGCCACGGTGCGCGAGGTCCACGACGTGCCGCACGACGGCGCCTCGTTCTTCCACGCACTGCTCGCCGTCGCCCGGGACCGGGGGCGGCTGCCCCGCCTGCTCGGCACCGACCTGGCCGACCGGTTCGCGGCCCGCCCCGGCGACCCGGCGGTCACCGCCGAGGCCATCGGCACCGCTCGCGACCGCCTCGCCTGGGCGCTGGGCGAGGACGGCAACGAGGACCTGCTCGACGCACTCGCCCTGGACGTCGCCGACACCTTCACGCAGGACGAACTGGACACCGCCGGGGTGGTGCTGACCCCGGCTCAGCAGGCCGAGTTCGATGCCCTCGGCCGGCTTCCGCTGACCTTCTGGCCGACGCCGGAGCAGCGGGTGGCGCTGGCGACCGCCGCCCTGTCCCGTCCGTTCGCGAGCGAGCCGCGCCCGGACGCCGCCGGGCAGCCGGACGGTGTACCGGCCCCGCCCGAGCGCCGTGCCGGTGACCACGGCGGCGCCGACCTGCTGCCCGCCCTCGCCGCGCGCATCCTCGGAACTCCGCTGACCGTGGTGACCGGTGAGGGCCGCGACCAGCTGTTCCTGCCGCACGGTGCCGATCCGGCCGCCGTCGACCCGTCCGCCGACCCGGTGCTGTACTCCGCCGACGGCTTCTTCCACACCGCCCTGCCGCCAGGCGCCCCGGTTCCGGTCAGCACCGCGCTGCCGGCCCCGGCGAGTGCGGGGACGTCCGGCACGGACACCGGGGACACCACGACCGGTCAGCCGGCGAAGCCGCCCGTGCACCGGAGCCACACCACCGTGCCCTGGCTGCCGCCCGCCGACGGCAGCGGCCCGCGCTACCGCCTCGCCCGCGACGGCGTCCTCACCGCACCCGACGGCGCCACCTACACCCAGGGCACGCCCACCGGCCGTGGCAACGGCTTCTTCGGCGCGCTCTCCACGGTCCTGCGCCACGCCGCCGACCGGCCCGGCCTCGACCGCCGGGAGGCAGCACGGCTGCGCACGCGCGCCGGAGCGTCACCCGCCCAGCTGATGCGCCTGAACGGCCTGCCCGGTGAGCCCGCCGAACGCGACACCCTCTTCACACCACCGCCGATGAAGGTGCGGCCCGGCGCGCTCGCGCCGAGCCGTGACGCCCTCGACGGTCACCTGCGCCGCTACCTCGCCACCGCACCCTGGGGCCCCGGGGCCGACCGGGCCGCCGCCGAGTGGGCAGCCGCCACCACCGGCACCACCGTCACCCTGATCGAGGAGAACGGCACCGCCCACACCTATCCCGGTCCGTCCGCCGACGGGACGCACCTGCGAATCCGGCGGCGCGGCGGTGACTTCGTACCCCTGCTGCAGCGCACCCCCGCGCCACCCGCCCCGGAAGCGCCGGCGGCCCCGCCCGCCCCGCAGCAGGATCCGACCTCCGTTCCCCTGCCCCCGTCCCCGGACGGCAGTGACCTCCCGGGGCTCCCGGGCGAGGAAGAGGCCTACGAACTGAGCACACTGTCCGGTGCCGGAGCCGCCAAGGTGCCGGGGACGGCGGGTACCGAGGGCGGGGCGTTCCCTCTGTCGGCGTCCACCGGCACCCCGGTTGATGCGCTGGCGCAGTTCCGCTTCGTGGACGACAGCAGTGACGCCGACGACAGCGAGGACGGTGCTCCGCACACCACTCAGGAGGAGTGGCTCGACCTCCTCTTCGGAGCCGCGGCCAGGAACGACCACTCGCCCGAGACACTCGCCGACACGGTGTCGTCGCTGCGCGAACTCGCCCTGAGAGAGGGGTCGTCGTCCGTGGCGACCGGCGAGCTGGACGCACTGCACGACCTGACCAGGCGGGTACTGGACCTCGGCCCGGACGTCCCGGTGCACGGACAGCACCTGCTGCTCCTCGGATCCCTGGCCCTGAGCGCCTCCCCTGACGAACTGTCCGACGCCGACGCCCTCGCCGACTACCTGACCCAGCACGACGCCGTCCTGAGCCAGGACACCCAGGTGGTGTCGGAGGCCGGTACGGGGCGGAACTGGACCGGCACCGGGGACCAGGCGCCGCCCTTGAACTCGTACGCGATGGAGGGCGAGGACGGCAGCCTGGTCACCTGGACCGCACCCTGGCAGGACTCGTACGTGGTCCTTGCCCAGGAGGGTGCGGACGCCGTTCATCTGATGACGCCGCGCGGCCGGCTCACCCTGGACGATCCCGGTGAGTTCGCCCGGCTCGTCGCGAGGGACCCGGCACGGCCTCCGGAAGCCGATGTCGTCCTGGCGTTCCCCCACGGCGACATCGCGTTCTTGGCACGGCACGTCGCCGACCTGACGGGCTCCAGGGTCTGGTACTCGGAGCACGGCCCCCGGCCCTCCACGGACTGGCGTTCCGGCACCGATCACATCACGCTCGGGCCGGTCCCCGGCGGCGCAGGCACGGCATGGACCTCCATCGGACCGGGCGCGGACGACTCCGGTGGAGCTGACTTCGCGGACATCATCGACCTGTACGCGGACGGGTCCGAGCCCGCTGACGGAATCGAGGCGCGCCGGCCCGAGCCGCTGACCACGAGGGACTACGGGGTCGTGGACCACCGCGGCGACGGCGTGCTCTTCCGCAAGCCCGGTGACCTCCAGGGCACCTGGCAGACCCCGCAGGCGCTGGCGAACGTGGAGGACGCCCCCCGACTGGCCATGTCCGTACAGGGCTACTACGAGACGCTCGCCACCCAGCGGCCCCTCCTGCGGATCTCTTCGGACCGTACGCTCGCGGTCGAGAACGGCGCGTACGGACAGCAGGTCTTCGCGACGGCGGAAGCCGTCGCCCGCGCGTCGGTCGGTCTGGCGCGCGCGGGCCTCGCGATGCGTCTGCGGACCGACGAGGACCTGAGCATCCTGCTGCCCACCCCCGACGGCGGCACGAAGCAGCTGTTCCGCGTGACGCCCGGCTTCCTCACCCGATCCGGACAGTCCTCGGAGGAGGTCTGCCGGGACTTCGCCGACATGCTGGCCGACAACGCCCGTACGTCGCACATGGTCTTCCGCGATCCCCGCACCGGCCAGGTGGTCACCGCGCCGGTCAACGCCTCCGACGGGGTCGAGGTCACCGGCACGCACCACCTCGCCGACGCCCTGGGCCGCGTCGCGGACGGCGACGTGGCGCCGGACGAGGTGGATCCCGCGTGGGCGTCCTCGTACGTCCGCCGGGACGACCGGCCCACCGGCGGCGACGGCGGCCCGCTGCCCGGCCACGCCTACGGCAGCGCGCTCAGCCTCGACCAGCCGGTCGACCCGCGCCGCGACGCACTGTCCGACGCCGCGAAACGGATCGGGGTCAACGAGTACGCGTGGGCCGGCGTCGGCGAGGGCTACGTCGTCCAGTCCGTCGCGGCGGCCGGAGCCGAGGGCCAGCCGAGCCTGGAACGCAACTACGCCAAGCCGCGATCCGGTATCAACCGCTCGCACTTCGGCTACCACTTCGCCACCGTGGTCCTGGCCAGTGAGGACGGCAGTCACCAGATCTCCCTGGAGAACCACGCGCGGGTCTCGCAGCGGAACGCCCGGCACCGAGGGGAGGCGAGGGCGAACCTGAGGTCGCGCAACCTGAAGGCTCTGCGGGAGGCCGCGGCGCGACTGCGCGGGGAGATCGAGCAACGGCAGGAGGCCGGCGTCGACGAGCACCTCACCGAGCTGCGCGCCCATCTCGACCTGACACTGGCCCTGGCACGGGCGAAGCAGGCCCAGGCCGACATGCGCGCGGCGCCCGCCGGCTCACCGGAGCGCGCCGCCGCCGAGCGGACACTGGAGGGCGCCACCCGCGCCGCCGCGCAGCGCATCGGCCAGCTCGAGCAGGTCATCCCCGGCAAGAACCAGTGGTACATGCGGATGTACTCCCAGCGGCCGGGCGAGTCGGCCCACGACACCAACGCGGAACTGCTGAGCGACAGGCCCGCCGCCGAGGCGAACCCGCTCACCGCCGTCGTGCTCCGCGGCCAGCAGGCACTGCCGGTGACCATCTCCTTCGAGAAGGGTGCCCAGCAGACGCCCGACGGTGCGAAGCACCCCTTGCGGTATCTGGCCGGGATCGTGGCCAGGACGGCGATGTGGAACGCCGCCAACGGGCTGCCGCTCCCGGACGTCAGGGTCACCGGTCTGCGCAGCGGGCTCCTGGCGGGCCGGGACCTCGCGAAGGCCCGTGCCGAGGCGGTAGCGGCCTCGTTCCGGCAGGAGGTGGCCGAGGCGCTCGCGGCGCTGCAGGACGGAACACCGCGACCGCACCTCACCGCCGCCGCGATCACCGTCGATCCGGGCTCGGAGCGCGGCCGCGGGTCCGCCACCGCCGATGCCGTGCACATCACGGTCGACGACCACCGCGGCGGACTGCGGGAGACCGCCACACGCGGTCTCCGCGGCCCCCGGCCCGGAGGCCTGCTGGGCGGCTCGCCCGACGACGGCCTCGACCCCGTGGCGGAGCAGTGGCCGATCGGCCGCCCGGTCACCCTCATGCGGCCCCGCTTCGGCGGCGTCGACCCGTCTTCCGTCGTACCCGTCGCGGACGCGCCCGTCACCGGTGCACCCGCGGACGGCGCGACCGCGACCGACGCGATCGGCGTACCCACGAGCGACATACCCGTGACCGGGGAGTTCGAGGACACCGGGGCCGGAAAGGGCAAGGCTTTGGCCGTCGGCACCGCGGACGGTGCCCCGGCCGCCGAAGGCCCCCGTCCGGAGCGGTGGTTCACCTACACCCGTGCCGCCGAGTTCCGCTCCGAGCCCTTCCGGTACGAGGTCGCCGACACCGGGCACGTCCGGCTCCCCGACGGGCAGGAGATCCCGCCGACCGGGTGGACGCGGTTCGGCCACGACTTCGTTCACGGGGCGACGGGCGTGATCCTGCGGGGCGACAGCGGCTGGATCGGCCGGGTCACCAACATGGACACCCTCGCGCTCGTCATGGCGGACCTGGACCACGACGCGACGCCCCACCGGATCGCGGCGGACCCCTCGGCCCTGTACCTGGTACCGGAGAACGACGACGACACGGCCCTGCGCATCCCGCTGCGGGAGACCGCAGACTCCGTCGCGCCCGTCGGCACCGACCCGCACGCCCAGCCGGCTCCGGAGGACACGTCCCCACCCGCGCCGGAGTGGGACCCGGCCCCCGCCGCGCCGCCGGCCTCCGCCACCCCGGCCGACGGCGACCAGTCCGGCGTTCCGGGCAGGAAGGAGGCGCACGGGCCGACCACGCTGCCCGGCCCCGACGCCGGAAAGCTGGACGTCGGACGCAGGATCGGCGCCGTGCTGCACGGCCTCGGCCACCCCGTGGTGCTGGCCGGGGCGGCCCGCGGCCGGGTGCAGTTCGGCCTGCCCCGCCCGCTGGCCGCCGTGGAGTTCCAGCTCCCCGCGGACACCCTCCCCGCCGCCGCCGGGATACGCCGGGCACTGGAGCGGGAGTTCCCCGGCGCGCCGGTGCGGCCGCCGGCCGTCACGGGCGGCGGCCGGGTCCTCGACCTGTCGGTGGACGGCGTCGCGATCCGGATCACCGCGGTGGACCGGCCGCTCACCGGCACCGCCACGGCCGACGGTTTCACCGTGCCCGCGCCCGCCGACTCCGTCGCCGACGCCGCCCTCGCCCTGGCCGCCGGAACCGACCCGGAGCTGCGCGGACGTGACCTCCTCGACCTGCTGTGGGCGTCGCGCGGCGCCTTCGCCGACGGCCCCCGCACGGCCGGACCGGCCACCCTGCGCGAGGACGCCTACCGCTCGGCCAGGCCCGCCGGCGCCGCCCCCTCCATCGCCGTCCGGCTCAGCGAACTGCTCGACGCCGCCGCCCTGGACACCGACGCCCTCGCCCGCAACGAGCGGGCCTGGCGCGACCTGGGCGTCACCGACGGCGACCTGCCCGGCCTGCGGGCCGAGCTGACCGCGCTCGCCGACGCGCTGCGCGTCACCCCCGAGGTGACCACCGACCCGGTCCGCGCGCTCGCCGCCCGGCTGCCCGGCCTGTCCGGCACCGACCGGGACGCCGCCCTGGCCGGCCTGACGCCCGCCGACCGCGAACGCCTGGCCGCCGACCCCGTGCTCGTGGACGCCCTGAGCACCGGGCTCACCCCCGAGGAGTTCGCCTCGGTCGCGGCGAACCTCATGACGCAGGTGCCGGCCGGGGTCGAGCAGCCCGTCTCCGCCCGCGGCCGGGCCCGCACCCAGGTCGCCCGGCTGCTGCACGACCCCCGGGTCACGGCCCGGCTGCTCAAGAGCGGCTCACGCGTCGTGGTGGTACCCAGGGGCGAGGCCATGACCACCCTGGACGCCTTCCGCGCCCTGCGGGGCGCCGTCACCGGCGACGGCCGCACCTGGGACGAGGTCCGCGGCGCCGGCACACGCACCGCGGCCGTCACCGAGGAGAATCTGCTCGGCGAGCGCACCACCGCCGGCACCGGCGCGTCCGCCTACCCCGACGGCTACTCGACCACCCTGCACGAGGTCGCTCACACCGTTCACCTGCACGGTCTCGACGCCGTCGACCGGCAGCGCATCACCGACGCCTTCCACGCCACCACACAGGCCGCCGAGGCGGGCAACTGGCCCGACGGCCCCCTCCACGGCTACGACGCCGACGGCCGCCGCAGCGCCCCCAACTACAGCAGCCGCGACGAACTCGAGTTCTTCGCCCAGCTCACCAACGTCTACCTCATGGCCAACGGCGGCAACGACCCCTACACCGGGCTGCCCCGCAACAACGCCGGCCCGGAGTGGGTACGCACCCACCAGCCCACCCTGTACCCCCTGCTGCGCCGGCTGTACGGCGAGGGCCCCCGGACCGCGCCCCGCCACCCGCGCAGCGGCGAGCCGGCCCGTCCGCGCGGGGCGCGCCCCGCGGACGTCAACCCCGTCGAGGCCACCGACACCGAGAACGAGGCGCTGGCCCGCGCCCGCGCCCTGTGGGACGTCGCCGAGGGCACCCCGGGCGACGGCGGCGACGCCCACGAGGCCGTCCGCGCCCTGTGGGACGGCACGGCCGGCGCACACGTGCCGCAGGCCCACACCCCCGCACCGAAGCCCGCCCCGGTACCGTCCGCCCGCCCCGCCCCCGTCGCGCCGCCGCCAGCCGACGACGCGGTCCAGGCACGCCTGCGGGAGCTGTGGGAGGTCATCGACGCAACCTTCGGCTCCCAGCCCCTTTCGCAGGAGATCCGCAACGGGCTCTTCACCTCCCTGCGCGTGATCGAGGCGGCACGCGCCGGGCACCCCCGCTTCGGCCGGGAACCGCGGGACCTGGACGGCATCACCCGCACGCTGCTGCACCTGCCGTCCGACGCGCCGGTCGACGCCGCCCGGCACTACGAAGCCTTCCTCCTCGTGGGCAGTGCCTACCGTCGGGACCGCGGCGGCAGCCTGGCCGCCATCGCCGCCTACGGGCTGACCCGCCAGGGTTATCCGCAGCAGTCCTCGCTCACCGGCCCCGACGGCACCCCGCACGGCCGGAACTGGACGGGGCGCCCCGGCCTCCACCTGCACCTGGAGCAGACCGCCGACCCTCGGGGCGTGCACCCCGCACCCTGGGGGCCCACTGCCCACGCGGTGGTGGCCGAACGGGACGAGGACGGGCTGGTCCTGGTGGCGGGAACACCCGTGTCGGACGCCGAGTTCGCGGAGATCGTGCTGCACGACCCCGAGCGGGCACCGGGCGTCCCCGTGGTCCTCCTGACGGCGGCGGAGGACGACCGCAACGAGGCCCTGGCGCGGGCGATCGCCGACCGCACCGGAACCCGCGCCTGGTTCACCGACGGCGACCTGCGGCTCCAGCCGGTCCCCGGAGGCCGGCGGGCACCGGTCCTCGCCGCACCGGCCTCCGAGGACGTGCCGGCCGGCGCCTGGATCCCGGCCGACCCCGGCCTGCTCCCGGACGACCCGCAGGCCACCCTCACCGCGTCCGACGGCACTGTCTTCCCCGACAGCGACGTCCACTCGTACCCGCTGACCACGGCCGACGGACAGAAGCTGACCGGGCGGGCGTTCCTCGACGCGCACGACCTGGCGATGCGGGAGCAGTCCCTGCGTCCTCTGTCCGCCGTCCGGTACTACTCCGACTACCTCGACGCGCTGCCCGGTGTCTACGGCGCCAAGGAGAGCGGCGCGCTGCCGCTGCCGCGGGGCCTGGCCGACTCCTACATCGCGGTCGGCCACGGTGACAGCGGACGGACCACCGTGCCCCGCCGCAGCACCGGCGCCAACCAGGCGCTCCCGCCCGCGCAGCTGGGACGGCTGCTGGCTCGGCGCAAGAGCCTGCAGGCATTGCCGGCCGAGCAGCCGGTGTGGGCGCTGTGGTGCGAGCTGTCCCACGTACGACCCGCCCAGGACCAGCTCACCCACCCCGCCGCCGCCCAGCACGTCTCCAACGAGACCGGTCGTATCGTCTTCGCCTCGGACGCCCAGGTCGGCAGCAGCGACGCCGAGGGCGACCTGCCGCCCCGCGTGATCAAGTTCGACGACCCCGACCGTCCGCAGGGCCACTTCCACGAGTTCCGTCCCGAGCCCGGTGCCGACGCCCTCGCCGTCCTCGCCGATCTGGGCAGGCTCCCCGACCAGCTGCCGCGGCGCACCACCCGCGCCCTGCACTGGGTGCGGGCCCTGCGCCTGATCCACGGCCCGGGCATCGACACCGACCCGTCCCGTGAGACGGAGTTCCACGAACTGACCGAGGCCTTCGGCGCCTTGGAGGAGTTGCGGTTCCGGGCGGCGGACGGCGCCGATCCCGGCCCGCTGACCTGGGGAGCCCTGCAGCACATCGTCGGCCGGTACGCCGCCCGGCAGGGCTGGGACCGGTCGCTGACCGCCAACTCCCTGGAACACCTGCTGCACGCCGCCCTCAAGGGTGACCTGGATCCTGCGGACGCCGCCGGACCCACCGCCCCCGCCGCGCCGCCGGTCTCCTCCGCCGCTCCCGTCCCGTCGGTCCCGGACCATACGCCGCCTGTTCCGCCCCTGCCGCATCAGGACCCGGCTTCCCTCCCATCGCCCCCGTCCCCGGTCGACGGCGAGCTGCCGGGCCTGCCGGGTGAGGAGGAGGCGTACGAGCTGAGCACGCTGTCCGGCCAGGACGGTGCCGGTACGGTATGGAGCTCCGTCGGGCCGGAGCAGGACACCGACAGCTACGGGGACATCGTCGGCCTGTACGCCGATGACGCCCAGGACATCGAGGCGCGCCGGCCCCAGCCACTGACGCGGCACTACGACGTGGCGGACCGGCGTGGCGACGGCTCCGGCACCACGGTCACGGCGACGGCGACCAACTCGGCATCACTCCGTACGGCCGGGGCGGCCGATGTCACCGCGGAGCACGAGGCGGCGTGGGACGCCCACGCACGAACACTGACCGCGCTCGGCGAGGCCGCCGCCGAAGCCGCGACGACGGAGCGGATCAGCGGTGACGGGACGGCCGTGGCAGACGCCTGGGCCGGCGTCGACGAGGCGCGCCACCGGTTGGAGGACGCCGAGGCGCGGCTGTGGGCCCTGGGGGTCGCTCCGGACGCGCTCGGGGCGGCGCGGAACACCGGCTCCGACAAGGACGACGTGGCACCGGCCGTACCGAGGGACACCGGTGAGCGCCGGTGGGTAGCGGACCAGGTGACCGAGGCGGACCTGCCGCAGGCTCCGCCGCGGCCCGCCGAGAGCGAGACCGTCAGCCTGCAGGAGCTGAACGCCGTGGGCATCGCGCCCTCCGTCGGTCAGCGGACCGAGATGATGCTGCGCGGCGACGACCGCCTGCCCGCGGGTGAACTGTCGCCGCTGGACCTGGTCCGGGTGTGGATGGCGCGGCCCGACGCCTGGACGGGCACGACGGGCACGGTGGCCGCGCGCGTGTCACGACGGTTGTGGGCGCAGGCGTACGCCCGCTTCGCGGACGCGGTACCCGAGGGCACGGACGCGGCTGACGCCACCCGTGCCTGGGACGCCGCCGTCATCCTGGTGCTGCCGGCGGAGGCGCACGCGGTCCTCGCCGACTTCCGGTACGCCGGGGACGGCTTCCGTGACGCGGTGCGCCGGGTCGCCGGCCACCTGCTGGACGCGGGCACCGGCGCCGGGGCCGCACCGGCCTCCGCCACGGAGCTGGCCGACAATCTCCGCTCCGGCCTGGGCCTGCGGCAGCGCTGGACCGCGCCCGCCACGGAACCGGGCCCGGCGGCCGCACCCGCCACGGATCCGGCGCCGGTGCCGGTGGCGCAGTCGGGGACCGATGCTGACATGACCGACTTCGACCTGTCGATGGTGGACGACATCGATCTGGGCCCGATCGACTTCGGTGACTTCGACATGTCGGCCTGGGACGGCCTCGACTCCGGCGACTTCGACTTCGACTTCGACTTCGACATGACCGGTCCCGAGCCCACCGGCCCGGACATGACCGCGCTGGACACGGCCCACGGCCTGCCGGTGTTCGCCGCACCGGTGACCGCCGCGTCCGCGCGGCCGCTCGCCCCCCTGCCCCGGCTGAGCCTCGTGACGTACGCCCAGGGGGAGACGCGTCCCTCGGCCGGCGCGGGGGAGAGCGTCGAACGGCTGGCGTTCCAGGTCGCGAAGGCCGGTCTGCGCAACCTGCGCACGCGGGTACCCCTGCCGAAGATCGACATCGCCGGGTACGGTGCGGACGCCCGCCAGGCCGGCACCGCGCAGCAGCGGGAACAGGCCGCCCGGCAGAGGGGTGACCGGCGCGCGCGGACCGCGCGTGACCTGTTCTTCGGGAAGCTCGACGACGCGCTGCGCGCCCTCCAGACGAACCTGCCGGAAGGACGGACGCGACTGTCCGCGAGGGACTTCAAGATCACGTTCCGTGGCCGTGCGCGCCTGCCCGGCCGGAGCGGCACCGCGGCCATGTCCGACCTGGTGAGCCGCGCGGACCTGGGCCGGCAGGCCACCATCGCCCTCACCTCACCGGGACACGCGGCGGCGGTCGAGGTCCTAGACGCGCTGCGCCGCGACGACCGCACGCTGCGCGCCGGGGAGTTCGACCTGGACGCGGTCACCCGGCGCGTCCGCCGCCTCGGCCCGTCCGTGCTCGTCGACCCGGAGATGCACAGGGACCTGTACACGACGGTCGAGCGGGCGCTCGCGGCCGGGCGGGCGGGCAGCCTGGCCTCCCTCACGGCGTTCGCCCTGGAGGAGGAGGGCGTACTCGCCGCGGACCGCGCCCGGTACGTCACCATGGGAGGCGGCCGGGCGGCGGGCCTGAACTGGGCCGGGCCCGATGTCGCCGAAATGGAAAGCCTGTTCGTGGACGACCTCCAGGAGGATCTGGCGGGCGGGCTCGCTCCGAGTGGAATGACGAACTTCGCCCCCTGGGCGTGGGACGTGACCCCGTACACCGTCCTCGCGGAGGGCAGCCACGAGACGGTGACGGCACTGCTGCCCGACGGGACGACGCGGGACCTCGACGCCGACGAGTTCATCGAACTGGTCGCGGCCGACCCGGCGTTGCAGGGCCTGCCGGCCGTGGCCCCGATCGTGCTGGCCGTCCCGTTCACGGGCGACCGGCATCTGGAACTGCCGCGCAAGCTCGCGGAGCGCACCGGCCGCACGGTGTGGGCGCACAGCGGCCTGGCGCGGCGCAACCCCGATCCGGCGGCGCCGAACACCGTCGCCGTGATCCAGCGGGACGGGATGCCCCACGGTTCGTGGGTCCCGGTCCGGCCCGGCCTGGCGCCCGACGCGGACGACAGCACCCCGGACTGGCATCGCGACGTGCTGTCCCAGCCCATCGTGAGCGCGCGGACCGGGCAGCAGATCGGCCGCAGTCTGCACCATCCCGGCGAGCTCACCGAGTCGTCGCGCGAGGACAACTTCAACCGTCTCGACCAGATGACGCTGTACGTCCACTTCAACCGCGCCACCGGCACGTACTCCGCCAAGCTTCCGCTGGCCGACCCCGGACCGAAGGACAAGGCGTACCACCTGGCGGGCCACGGGCTGCCCGGCAGCCTGATGCTGCCCCTGGCCGGCGGCGGGTCGAGGACCGCCGACCGGCACGAGGCGGGGGAGTGGCTGCGGCGCCGCAAGAGCCTGTCGAGTCTGCCCGGCGACCACTGGATCGACATGGTCGTCTGCTACTCCTCGGCGCCACAGGACAGCGCCGTGCAGGACCTCTCGCAGGTCGGGGACTCCTTCCTCGTACCGTTCGCCGCCGATCCGCTCTCGGACGACGCCCTGTCCCTGGGACAGCACCTGGCGAACGTCACCAGGCGCACGGTCCGGCTGTCCCACGCCCTGCAGGGGGCTTTCACCTACCAGGACGACCCCGTGCGGGTGCTGTTCACCGACGCGAGCGGACAGCGGTGGTGGTGGGACACCAGCCGTCCGGAGCCCGACGAGGCCGAGCTGGACCGGCTGGCGGCGACGGCCGGGTTCACGGGTGAACCGTCGCCGGGGAGCCGGGCCGAACTGCTGCGCCTGGTGCGGGCCCTGAAGCTGCTCCTGGGCCACGACGTGGAGGACGCCGCCGACTTCACGACCCTCATCCGCGGAGCCGGTGCGCTCGCCACCATGTGGCACTCCGATCCGGACCTCGGCGGGACCGGCCCGTTCTCCCCGGACCTGCTGCGCCGGGTGATCGCCGCCCACGCGGAGGCCGCTTCCGGAGTGGACCGTCAGGTCACCCGCCGGGTACTGGCCGCAGCCGCACAGGCGTGGCAGGACGCACCTTCCCTGCCGGTGAGCGGGTTCGTCGCCTTGCCGGTGCTGCACTCCGCGGCCCGGTGGCTGCAGGACACCGTGGTGGTGGGCGAGGCGGCCGTCGCCGCCCTGCGGCTCTCCGGCCCCGACGACGTGGGCGACGCCGAGCGGGCGCGGATGTTCTGGGCGCGCGTCAAGGCCGAGGAGACGCTGGCCGGCCCGGACGCCGAGGTCCTCACCGCGAGGATCCGGCACCTCGACCCCGGCACCGAGGTGAACGGCACACTGCGCGAGGAGGCACTGACGGTCCTGACGCGCGGGTTCGCGGCGGGCCGGAACATGACGGACCCGAACGTGGCCGCCGCGTACGACCTGGAGGCGCGCGGCGCCTTCGGCCGGTCCTCGGTGTCCACGGCCATGGGGTCCGCCGCGGGCGGCGGCCGGGACTGGGCGGGCCTGTCGGGGTCCCGGCCCGAACTGGGTGAATTCCGTACGCCGGGCGGACTCACCGACGCCCCGTGGGCGGGGCAGGACGTGTACGGCAGGGACAAGCCCGTCCCGCACCTGGTCCTGGCGGACGTGGGCTTCCAGGACGACGGCCGCGTCCAGGTGAACTTCGACGGCGCCTCCTACGAGGTGACTGCCGCGGAGTTCGCCGAACTACTCGCCGCGGACGAGGAGTTGACTCGAAAGGAGCTGACCGTCCCCGTCCTCCTGATGCTGACCGGACTCGGCGGCCCGGCGCCCGGCGTCGCGGAGGTGATCGCCCAGCGGCTGGGCCGCAGCGTGTGGTGGAGCCCGTTCCCGGCGGACCTGTCCGGCAGGGACGACGCAGGCGTCGCGGTGCCCACGCTCGTCGACTCGCTGATGACCCTGACCAGCCCGACGGTCGCCGACTGGCGGGAGGCACGGCCCGTCGACCCGGCCGGGACCCAGGAGGGCCCGCGTCCCGTCGAGCCGCCGCTGCCCGCGGCGCCGTCGTCCGGGAAGAGCCCCACGGCGGCGGCCTCCTCCCCCGTGAAGTCCCGCTCCTCGGCCGGAGACCCCATGCAGGGCGTGGAGACGACCTCGGTGCCGACGCCCACCACACCGGTGTACACGGCCCCGGCCGCTCCGCAGGCGGCCCGGCCGCTGCCTGTCCTGCCGGCCCGCGCCCTGGTGGCGTACGGGCCGGGGGAGACGACCCCGTCGGCGAAGGGTGCGGACACCCTGCGCCGGCTGGCGTCCCAGGTGGCCGCCGCCGGGCTGCGCAACCAGCGGGCCGGCGCGACGCTGCCGCGCATCACCGTCACCGGTTACGGCGCCGACGCGCGCCGGACGGACGGCTCGTCGCACGTCAACGAGCAGGCCTCGGCGGGCAGGCGGCGCGCACAGGCGGCCCGTGCCCTGTTCGAGCGGCTGCTGGCCCGTGCGCTGGACGACCTCCAGAAGGACAGCCCCGCCGGCCAACCGCGTCTGACCGCCGCGGACTTCTCGGTCGGGGCGAGGAGCCTGACACGGGCCCCCGGTGACTGGGTGGGCACGGGGGCGCTCGACGGTGTGACCCGGGCCGAGCTGGGCCGGCAGGCCACGATCGGTATCTCCCAGTCGCCGGACGCGGCAGCGGTGCAGACGCTGGACAGCCTGCGCCGCCGCGACCCCTCGCTGCGCGGCCGTCCGCTGGACGTGGACGCGCTCGCCCGTCGTGTACTGCACCTGGACTCCGGCGCGAGCGCGGGACCGGACCTGCGCGCAGAGCTGTTCGCGCTGGTGGAACGGGCCACGGCGGCCGGTACGGCGACGAGCCTCGCCGCGCTGGGAGCCTTCCACCTCACCGAGCTGGGCGTGCGGGCGCCGGGCCGCGCGCGCCACTTCACCGTCCAGGGCCGCCGCGTACCGGGCTTCAACTGGGAGGACGACGCCGTCGCGGAGCTGGACACCACCCGGGGCGACGTGCTGAAGGCCACTCCGTCCGGCTCGTACGGCGTACTCGGCACGGCGCGGATCCCCTGGCCGCAGGGCGCGACCCCGTACGTCGTGGCCGCCGACGGGGAGCACGACCGGGTGGACGCACGGCTGCCGGACGATTCGACGCGTGAGCTGGACATCGACGAGTTCGTGGAACTGGTCGCGGCGGATGTGGCACAGGAAAGGCTCGCCCAGGGCACGCCGATCGTGCTGGCGATCCCCTTCGCCGGGGACGGCTACCTCGACCTGCCGCGCAAGCTCGCGGACCGCACCGGCCTGACGGTCTGGGCACACAGCGGCGAGGCGATGCTCAGCTCGGCCCCCGGCGCGCCGAGCACCATCGACACCGTCCGGCGTCCCGGCGTCCCGCAGGGCGACTGGATCGCGAGCGCGCCCGGCCTGGCGCCCGACCCCGACGACGACGCACCGGCCTGGCACCGCGACGTGGTCACCAGGCCCATCGTCAGCGCGCTCAGCGGGAAGCAGATCGGGCGTGCCTCGCACCACCCCGCCGAATACGCGAAGGACTTCGAGGACGAGGGCCGCCATCTCGACCGGATGACGACGTTCGTGCACTACTACCCGGCCACGAAGGAGACGTCCCAGGAATACGACCTGCCGCGCCCGGGCCCGGAGGACACCGCCTACCGTCTGGACATGCACGGCAAACCCGGCCGCCTCCAACTGGCGATGAGGGACGGCACCGTCCGGTCGGTCGACGAGCGGGAGGCGGGGCCGTGGCTCAAGCGCCGCAAGAGCCTGGCGAGCCTGCCCGAGGACCACTGGATCGACCTCGTGGTCTGCTGGAGCGGAGCACCCAAGGACAGTGCAGTGCCGGCCCCGGGCAGCGTGGGCGACGCCTTCCCCGGCCCGTTCGTTCCCGATCCGCTGCGCGACGTGTCCATGGGGCAGCACGTGGCGAACACCACGGGACGCACCGTCCGCCTGGCCTACAGCTCGCAGGGGACGCAGTCGGACAACGGCCGTTACGCGCGCACGCTGTTCGCCGACGCGCAGGGACGGCACCGGGCATGGGACCTGTTCCGTCCGGAGCCCGCGGACGCCGAGCTGGACCGTCTGGCCGCGGTCGCCGGATTCAGCACGGGCGACGGCCACGTCACGGAGGAGGCGCGTACGAGGACGCTGCGCCTGGTGCGGGCGCTGCGGCTCACGTTCGGGCACGACGCGGACGACGCGCCCGACTTCGACGACCTGCTGCGCGGCGCCGCCGCGGTGGATCACATATGGCACGCGGACTCCGACTTCGACACCGCCGGCCCGTTCACGCTGGACCTCCTGCGCCGGGTGGTCCAGGCGCACCCGGACGCAGCGTCCGGTGTGGACCAGGAGGCCGCCCGACGTGTGCTGGCCGCCGCTGCCGAGCAGTGGGCGATGTGGCCCGGTGATCCGCTGATCAGCTTCGTGGACCTGCGGGCCGTGGAGGCCGCCGCCCAGTGGACGCAGGACGCCGACATCGAGGAGGAGGCAGCCACCGCCCTGGACATCGACTCCGACGAGGTCGGCGAGACCGAACGGTCGCGCATCTTCTGGGCCCGGGTCAAGGCCGAGGAGACGCTGGACACCCCGGGCCCGGACCGGGACGCGTTCGTCGCGCAGGTCCTCCATCTGACACCCGGCGCACGGCCGGGCCCCGACGAACTCGGAGAAGCACTCGACCTGCTCACCCGCGCCTTCGCGGTGGGCCGCCAGGCGTCCGACCCCGACGTGGCGGCGGTGCACGACCTGGATGAGGCCAGGGTGTACGCCACGTCCGGTCTGCGCACGGTGCAGGGCGCCGCCCGCGGGCTCGGCCGCGACTTCACCGGCGGACAGCCGCAGTCGTACGTGGATCTGGCGCAGTTCCGCACGTCCGCCGTGGTGACGGACGCGCCGTGGACGCAGGGCGGGGGCAGGCAGGTCCCGTACCTGGTGCGGGTCGCCCCTGACACGCACGACCCGGAGCTCCTCCGGCTGACCTACGACGGTGGGACGGCCGCCGTGCCCACCCGCGAGTTCGTGGAGCTGCTCGCGCACGACCCCATGCTGACGCGCAGGGAACTGACCACCCCCCTCGTCCTGGCGTTCACCGGACCGCCCGCCGACGCGGGCGACGTGGCCGAGCGGCTCGCCCAGCGGCTGGGCCGCACCGTGTGGTGGACCGACTTCCCGGCGGACCTGTCCGGCACCGGGGACTCCGGGCAGCCGGTGCTGACCATGCACTACTCGGCCGTCATGGGAGGTGTGCCGGGGGGCGGTGTCTGGCACACGGCGCGCCCGGTCCGGCACACCGCTCCGGGGGACGCGCCCCGCACGCTCCCCGCCCCGGTGCCCCGGGCCGCGGGACGGGGCTCCACGATCCCGGACCCGGCCACGGACGCCGGGCCGCAGGACCCCCTCCCGCCGCGCACGTCGCCGTCCGACCCCGACTGGGCCTTCGCCCCGGGTACCGGCGCGGCTTCGGCCCCGGCCTCACCCGTCTCCTCCTCGGACACGTCCCGGTCGTGGTCCACGGACCCGCTCCCGTCCGCGGACTCCGCCGACGCGGCCTCGGACCCGCTGCTGTCCGGCGACACGCTGATGAGCGACGCCCTGGGCGCTCCGCGCGGGCGCGACTGGACCGGCTCCGGCATCAGGAGCGTCGACGCCACGCGGATCCAGCTCCACGAACAGCGGGGCGGCGAGCTGCGGCAGGTCTCCGAGGAGACCGCCCCCTGGGGGGAAGGGGCCTACGTGGTGGCGGCCGAGGGCGGCTACGACGAGGCGCTGTTCGCCGACGGCCGGGAGCTGGACCCGCAGGCGGTGGCCGACCTGCTGGCAGCCGATCCCGTCCTGGGATCGCTGCCGCTCGACGTGCCGGTGGTGCTGGTGAGCCCGTACGCGGGCGCCCAGTACGGGCAGTTGGCACGGGCCGTCGCGGCACGGCTGGGCCGCAGGGTCTGGGCGCCCAGCGGCGACGGACGCCTCATGGACCCCGGGACCGGGGCCACGGCCGACGTAGCTGCCGCCGGGCCGGCCGTCCACGTGCCGTCGCTCGTCGACTCCGACCCCGGCGACGCGTACGGCGACTGGGTGCCCTTCGACCCGCCGTCGCACGGCACGGGTCCGGCTCCGGACCGCGAGTGGGTCACGGTGGACGGCATCCGGTTCCGGGACAGCGACGTGGACACCCGTCCGCTGGTCGGGTCGGACCAGCGCTTCGAGGGCCGCGAGTCGATGCCCGACGACGGCCGCAGGCGGCTGCGGGAGCGGCGGCTGAGGCTGTACCGGGGCATGCGGGAGCGCGCGCACGTCCTGCGCCTGGGCGACACGTTCCACACGGTCGGTGCCGAGGAGACCGCCCCGGACCCGGAGGCGTCGGTCTACACCTTCCACGCCCACGGAGTACCCGGCGGCCTGAAGCTGGCCGGTAAGGACGGCCGGGTGCTGCTGCTCGGAGCCGAGGACGGCGGACGCTACATCGGCGGGCTGCCTGAGGTGGTCGAGCGGGCGGCCGGGGACGAACTGCACGTCGCGAGCTGCTACGGCGCCGTGGCGGGCGACCCGCTGCGTCCGCAGTCCCTCATCAGGCCCGCGCCGCTCGTCGAGGACCCCCTGGAGGAGGTCGCGCTCGCGCAGCACGCCGCCAACAGCAGCGGGCGCACCACCACCGCCGCCACCGGAAGGACCGGCTACAACGACACCACGCGGCTGCTCGCCGCGACGCCCGACGGCACCCTGGCACGCATGGAGACGTTCCTGCCCGAACCGGTGGACTCGACGGCGGAGCTGGCCGAGGCCGCCGGCCTGCGCCCGCTCGCACGTCGCACGGGCCTTCCCGCCTGGGACGACGAGGGGCCGCGCGCCCTGCGCCTGGTACGGGCGCTGCGGCAGGTCTTCGGCAACGGGGTCGAGGCCGACCGGGGTGTGC
This sequence comes from Streptomyces sp. NPDC014623, assembly GCF_043088245.1. NCBI lineage: Bacteria > Bacillati > Actinomycetota > Actinomycetes > Kitasatosporales > Streptomycetaceae > Streptomyces > Streptomyces sp. NPDC014623. Next base: position 76,147 of record NZ_JBIBZU010000019.1, read on the forward strand.
CGGGAGGCCGTTACGAGCGGCTGCTGCGCGGGATCGGCGCACTGGAGACACTGCGGGCGAACGACCCGGCGCTGAGCACGCTCACCCCGCTGCGCATGGAGATGTGGCAGCTCCTCGCGTCGCCGCCAGACGGGAACGCCCCGGGGTCCGCCGACTTCGAGGCCGTGCTCGACCGCGCCCTGGCCGCACCGGGGGACGCGGCGCTCACCGACGCATGGGACGCGCCCGCGCTGCGGGACGCGTTGGACAGGATCGCCACCGGCGGCGACACCGCGGTGCGGGCGGTGCTGCGCATGCCCGCCGGTCCGCTCACGCCGCGCGAGTACGCCCGCGCACTGTGGGCGATGACCGGCGCCTCACAGCTGCTGGACACCAGGACCCCCGCGCGGCGGGAGGAACTGGGGCGTGCGGCGCTCCACCTGCCCGCCGAGGCCGGGTGGGACGCGTCCACGGAGGCCAGGCTGAGGGAGCTGACCGAACAGGCCTTCGCCACCGGGCGGAACTCCGGCCACCCGGGTGAACTCGCCGTCTTCCACCTGGAGACGCTGGGGGCGTTCGCCGACGAGGGCCGCATCCGCACGCCCGGCGGGCCCCTCCAGGGCCGCAACTGGGGCCCCACGCCGACCCCCGGCGGACTGGATCCCTCCCGCCTGTACACCGCCAGGACCGGCACCGCCGGAGACACCGGTTCCCTGGAGTTCGCCCCGTGGACCCAGCAGGGCGCCGCCGGTCCGTACTTCGTGTACGCGGACACGAACGACGCCGGCGCGGTGGTCCTGCGGCTGCCGGGCGGCACCGTGCAGGTCACCCCGCGGGAGTTCTTCGCACTGCTGGAGGCCGACCCGGACCTGCCGCTGACCGACCACCACCGCCCCCTCGCCCTGCTGGTGCCCGGCATCGGAACAGGGCAGCTGCGCGCACAGCGCAACTTCTCCCTCACGAACGACCGGACCGTATGGAGCTACGACGGCGCGTTCACGGTGTCCGAGGGCGGCACGACGCGGCCGGGCGTCGTGACGGCTCTCGCCGCTGACGCGGGGCGGCCGGGCACCTGGCACCGGACCGTCCCGCAGATGCCGTCCGCCGGACCGTCCGTCGCTCCGGGCCCGGTGGACACCGCGCGGCCCGCCGAGTGGAACGCGACCACCGCGCCCGCCGCCGGCACGGCCTCGACGGGGCAGCAGGCCCTGCCCTATTCCGCGGACGGGCAGTTCGACGGCCGGTACGAGGAGACGCTGGAGGCGTTCCCCGTGGCCGTGGCCACCGACCGGTACACCGTGTGGGGCTACGGCCAGGACGATGCGGACCTCCACGTGTTCGTGGCCGACATCCCGTCGCTCGGGCTGCGCGGTGAGTACAACCCCGAGGGCCCGTCCGCCGGCGGTGTCACGGACATGGCCGGGCGGGTGTACTCCGAGGGGCCGGCCTGGGACTGGTACCTGCCCGGCCGTGGACTCGTCGCCTCCTCACGCCTGTTGACGGACGGGGGCGCCGAGCCCGTACCCGTCGGCTGGCCCGCCACCGGACCGGTGAGCCCGACCCCGCCCGTCGACCCGGCCGTCGTCGCGGCCGACCCGGCCGCGCTGGCGGGCAGTACGCTCCCCGACGCTCTGTGGCGTGACCACGACGGCCCGTTGTTCCGCTTCAGTCCTGACGGGCCCGAGCAGGTCTTCCGTGAGGGGCTCAAGCCGTACGGGCCCGAGATGGTGCATCTCATCGACCACGTCTACGGCGGCAGCGCCCTGGTTCCGGACACCGTCTTCGCGAGCGCGACCGCGAACCGTGACTACGTGCGCGACAGCGCCCGCGCCAACCCGATGGGTGCGGAGGCGCTGTACCGCCGTTACCGCTGGCGCTACGACATGGAGGTCCCCGGCGGCATCGACGTGAACGCCACTCTGGGGCTGGCCTCGCCCTTCCCCGACCAGGAGGAGGTGCTCTTCCCCGGGGGCATCGACCGCCGGTACATCCGTGGCGTGCAGCCGATGGCGTACGGCATGCCGGTCGGGCCGTACGTCCCCAACCCGTACTTCGCGCCGCACACCGGAAGCGGCGGGGCGTCCGTCGTGGACGCGGACTTCGCGGGTCCGGTGCTCGAATCGTTCCCGACCCTGTCGCTGGATTCGGATCCGGACGACGATCCGCGGCCGCTGTTGTCGGGGGAGGACGACCCGGCGCCGCTGCCGCAGAGGCGCGAACCTTCCACGGACCGCGAGGGCATCCCGGTGCCCGGTGGCTCCCGAGGGGACACCGAGCCGGCCGGCTCCCCGGAGCCCGACGGGGAGGCCGGGCGACTCGCCGCGCCTCCCTGGGTCCTGGCACGCGTCCGCTACGCGCAGGAGGCCCTGTACTTCGAGCAGCGGCTCGCCGCGTACCTGGGTGACAACCAGCAGATCAACGACGAGTTCGGCAAGGTCGTGCGGGCGTTCTGGGCGGTCGCCCTGCACAACGGCACCGACTACCGGCAGTTCGACAGCAGGAGCGGCGAGGACGCCGGGTCCGTCGGGACCTCGTACGAGAAACTCGCGCGGGTGGTGGAGTCCGGCAACCTGCGTGAGCGGGTGACGTTCCTGTTCAACGGCGTTACGAGGAACCTCATCCCGTACCTGATGGGAGGTGTCGAGCCGCAGCATCCGGTGATCGGGCTGGAGCGCCGTGACCGGCACCGGAGCGAGCAGCTCAGGCGTTACGAGCGCGAGCGTGCCGAACTCCTGGCGGCGGGTCCGGACCCCGAGGACGAGGAACAGGAGATGGAGGAGCTGGACGCGCTTCTGCGGACACCGCTGCGGCCCCACGAGGTCTGGCCCGCACTGAGCCCGGCCGAACGGCGCCTGGCGGTCCGGGACGGGGCCCTGCTCTGGTCGCCCGCCGGGATGACGCACACCCTGCCGATGGCCGCGGATTTCCAGGCGCGTTCCGAGGACTCCGGTGATCTGGTGCTGACCGGCGCCTCGGGCAGTGCCGACCGCATCATCACGCACGTGGCCCGGCTGACCCGGCTCGCGGGCGTGCCCGTGGACCTCGGTCTCATCAGGTCCGGGCTGGTGAGCATCATGGTCGGTATGGGTCACCACAGCTTCCACGAGGTGATGACCGGAGCCCAGCACGCCCTGGACGAATCCGACCGCTCGGCGGCCTCGGTCTACGTGAACAACTGGGGCCGGTACTGGGACGTGTACCCGCTGACCGAGGAGGAGCTGCGGGCCTTCGTCGCCCGCGAGGGGCTGTTCCCGGACGAACACGCCCGGGCGCTGCTGGCCGAGTTGGAGGCGACCGGGCAGGCGGAGGAGAACCGGAAGGCCGCCGGAGCCGGGGCAGGGAACGACGGCCGTGCACAGGAGTGATGAGATGTCCTCGTGTCTTCGTCTGCGAGCCGGGCATCCGCGCGGCGTGACCGTATGGAGCGACCCCCATGCCGACCTCTGACGGACGGCCGGATGCCGCCCGCGGGCCGATACCCGTTTCCGGCGCCGCGCCCGCCGACGTGGCCGCGCGTCCGTCCGTATCCGTAGGGAGGGACCAGCCGGACTTCCCGGTGCCGCCGGAGGACGTCGTCGCGGCGGCCCGTACCGCTCCTGAGCACTGGCTGTCGGTGACGGACAAGCACTGGCTCGGCGAGAAGGACTACGACCCCCCGCCCCCGTGGGCCGTACTCGGACGCTGGCGCACCGACACGCACGGCGAGATCGTCGAGTGGGAGGCGAACCCCGACTACCGCCCCTCGCCCGCCGCGCTCGGCTGGGCCCCTCCGGTCACCGATGCCGACGCCGCCGTGCACCTGGCCGCGACCGGCTACGGTCCGGACGCGGACGTCACCGAGGCACTCGCGGAGGCCGGCGCCGTGGCCGTGTGCGTGGCCGAGGACGGAGAGCCGGCCTGGACACGGGCACCTGGCGGTGCGCTCGCGGTGCCCGTCTTCCCGGTGCCCCCACGGGCATCGGCGGACCGCCTGCCCGCGCATGTGACGATGGCGCTCCCCGACCTTCTCGACCGGCTGCCGCCCGGCCGGGACGTGATGTTCCTCAGCGCCTCCGCGCCGGCCGCGCTGCTCGTCCCGGCGGACGATCTGCGGGCCCGGTGGTCGGAGGCGACCGGGGAATCCGAACCCGGCGCCCCGGCCCGGGCCGCCGCACGCCCCCACACCGGCTCAGGTACCCCCAGCAAGCGAGGACAAGATGAGTGAGCTCGGCGCCGCAACCCCCGCCGCCCCCCTGGACCCCGCCCCTCCCGAGGAATTCCTGCAGGCCGCCAGACTTGCACCCGACCACTGGCTCTACCTGCCCGATCCCGCCTGGAAGGGGGAGGGCCCGCCGCCGGAGTGGGCCGTGGTCGGTCAGTGGCGTTCCGACTCCGAGGGCGAGATCGTCGAGTGGGAGGACAACGAGGACTACAGGCCCTCCCCCGAGGCGATGGGCTGGCCGGAGCCCGCCGATGACGTGGACCGTGCCATCCAGCTCGCCACCACCGGGTACGGCCCCGTGGAAGACGTCACGGCAGCCCTGGCCAGGGCCGAGATCGCGGTGCTCGTCACGGCGGACGGCGAACCGGTCAGCGCTTCGGCGCCCGACGGTACGGCGGTGGTCCCGGTCTACACCTCCCCTCGCTACCTCCAGGCCGCCGGAAGTCTGGGGTACGAACGACTGCCGGCCGCGGAGCTGCTCAGCCGTATTCCTCCGGGACACAGCCTGTGCCTCAACAGTTCGGGCCCCGTCAGCATGGTGCTGACCACGGAAGGGCTTGCCGAGGTGCTGCAGGAAGCGGCGACGGCGGGAGCCCCGGCCCCCCGGGAGACCCCGGTGACCGGGGCCGTGCCCGAGGATTCCCTGACACCGGAGTCCGAGGAAACAGAAGCCGACGCGGATGCGGGTGGGGCGCGGAGCGCGAGCGCCTGAGAGGCACGGCACGGTCCACAGGGAGTGTGTGCCGTGCCCCCTTACGCCGATGGATCCGTGCCTTCCGTCATCTTCCGCCGACGGCGGGACGCGACCCAGGCCAGCAGTACGCCGACAGCCAGCACGACCAGGCCTCGGGCCCAGACCTCGCCCTCGATCTGCGTGGCCAGCAGTACGCACGACGCGGAGGCGAGAAGGGCGACGGCCTTGGGGGTCCTGAAATGGTCATGAGGCACGGTGTCGCGGCGCAGTCGTAGCACGGCTGTGTTCACCAGGAAGAAGACGACGAGGAGCAGCAGCACGAGCGTCGAGGCGAGCGCAGCCACATCTCCCGTCACCGCGAGCAGCAGCGAGAGCAGGGTGGTCGTGGCGATGGCGGCCCAGGGAGTACGCCGGCCGGGGAGCACCCTCGTCAGGAACTGCGGCAGAAGCCCGTCGCGGGCCATGCCGTACGCCAGCCGGGAGGACATGATGCCGGTCAGCAGCGCGCCGTTGGCGACGGCGATCAGAGCGATCACGCTGAAGAGCCACGTCGGCACCCCGCCGGCGACCTCGACGACCGCCAGCAGCGGTCCGCTGGACTGCACCAGTGTGCTCGTCCGCACCGCTGAACTCGCCGCGGCGCCGACCAGCGCGTAGACGACGCCGGCGGTGGCCAGTGCGCCGAACAGCGCACGGGGGTACGACCGTCGCGGGTTGCGGGTCTCCTCCGCGACATTGACGGACGTCTCGAAGCCGACGAACGAGTAGAAGGCCAGGACGGAACCGCTCAGCACGGCGGTCGCCGGTGAGTGCCCGGCCGTACCGAGCCGGGTCAGCCGGCCCACATCTCCGTCGCCGCGCAGCACCACCCATGCACCGAGGCCGATCACCAGTACGAGGCCTCCGACCTCGATGACAGTCGCGACCACGTTGGCCCGCGTCGATTCGCTGATGCCCCGGGCGTTGAGCAGGGCCAGCGCGCCGAGGAACAGGACGGCGACCAGCGCGACGGGCAGCGAGACGAAGACACTGAGATAGTCGCCGCCGAAACCACGGGCCAGGGCGGCCACGGACACGACACCGGCGGCGAGCATGCAGAAACCCGCGAAGAAACCGGCGAAAGGACCGTAGGCCAAAGTGGCGTAGTGCGAGGCGCCGCCTGCCCGCGGGTACTTCGTGGCGAGTTCCGCGTAGGAGGAGGCCGTCAGCAGAGCCAGGCCCAGGGCCACCACGAGGGGGACCCAGACAGCGCCGCCGGACTCCGCGGCGACCTGCCCCACGAGGACGTAGACCCCGGCCCCCAGCACGTCACCGAGGATGAAGAAGTAGAGGAGTGGCGTGGTGAGCGTGCGCTTGAGCGGCGTTTCCACGAGTTCTGTGTCGTCTTGTGCTGCGCGATCCATGCTGACCTCGTTCCACGTCCCGGCGTTCTCAAGCCGGCGCTCGGGGCCCGGAGGCGCAGGCGCGCCGACCGGGTCGGTACCCGACGGGCCGATGGGCCTTCCCCGCCCGCCGGAGGGGCGATCGGAGGCCGCTCCTCCAGCGGATTCCGCAGGGCAGCCGGGGCGGGGCCCGCGGCGTGGAGACGAAGTGACCGCCGCGTCGCTCACAGGTGCTCCGTGCCTCCGGAGAGTAGGCCGTGGCATCCTCAGCGACCGGCGCGACCCCGGGGCCACGGCCATGTGTCGCCCGGGTGGGCCCCCGAGCCGCCGGCCGCCGCGGAGCGACGGAGCCGCCGGCCGCCGCGGAGCGACGGAGCCGCGGGACGCACGATGGGCACCGCTCACGGGCCGCCGGGAACGGTTCTCTCCCGCTCACCTTCCGCCGGCACATGTCACGGGGCTCTGTTGCCGCGTGCGACGGTTAACATCAGGGCGACGTTGATGCTCGGATCGAGAAGGTAGTTCTGCGCGATGGACCATGACGCTCGCCTGTTCCTCCTGCCCGGCAGTCGTCCCCGGGTGGGGGCCGCCCTTGCCGCAGTAGGTGCCCTGGCATGTACGGAGACACCTGCCGTGCACGGGTGGCTGCAGGCTCACGGTGTTTCCGCTTCGTCGGAGCAGGTCAGGATTCTTCCTGCCGACGCCGAAGCGCTGATCCCCGAGGACGCCGAGAGCCTGCCCGTTCCGCTGAGCGAGGAGGAGGCGCTGCGTGTGCACCGGGAGTGCGCTCCGAAGGCAGTCGCTGACCTGGAGGCCGAACTGCTGGGTTTCCGGGAGATGACCCAGGACCGGGAAGCCCTCGTGCACCGCGCGCTGACCGCCGGCATCCCGGCCCCGCGCATCGCCCAGCTCACCGGTCTCACCCCGCAGGAGGTCGTCGGCCTGATCCAGGCGTGAACCCGTGGCCCGGGGGGACAGCCGCCGGGGGAGAGCCGAGGAGAAGGCGGCTCCAGGAGGGCTGGGACTGGCCCGCCCGGAAGCGGGGACGTGGGCGGACCGGGCCGGCACCGACGGTGACGTGGCCGTGGTCCTCCTGCGGGCCGGGCCCGGTCCCGGCCCGCCGTTCTCCTGGAGCCGAAGGGCGTGGCGGGGCGGTGTCAGGACATCGTGGCCGGTGCCTCCGCGTCACCGTCGGGCTCCACATCGCGGAGCCGGGCCTCGACGCGGTCACCGACGATCCGCGTCTCGAAGGCCGGCTGGGGCGCCGTCGCGGGCCCGCGCACGTTCCAGCCGTCGGCCAGCCGGAAGACACTGCCGTGCCAGGGGCAGCGTACGCAGCCGTCGCTGACGGTGCCCTCGGACAACGGACCCCCCATATGGCTGCACGAATCGGCCAGGACGCGCACGTCGTCGCCGGTCCCGCGTACGACCAGAACGGGCACCCCGTCGACGTGACGCCGGATCGGCCGGTCCGCCTCGAAGTCGGTGACGGAACCGATGCCGTGCCACCCGGGTCGTACGAGGTTCGGTACCGCTTCCGCGTGATTGGCCCCCGACGCCTGCCGGTAGGCGAGGTGGCCGCCGATCGCACCGCCGAGCCCGGCCACCGACAGCCCTGCGAACCCGAGGGCCTTGCCCAGGCCGGAGCGCCCGCGTGTACGAGCGACGAACGACCCGCCGTACAGGACGACCGCCGTGACGTTTGCTGCCGCGTGCACGAGTCCTACGCGCTGCTGCCGCGGCTGCTGCTCGGCCCAGTCGACCCACCCTGCCAGGGCCGCGGGTGCCGCGGCACCGATTCCCACGCCGATCAGCGCACACGCCGCCTTTCGCTGTCCGGGAAGACAGTCGAGCACCGCTGCGGAGAGCCACGTGCCCATCGGCAGCTGCACCAGCAGCGGATGGACGGGGTGGCCCAGCCAGCGTCCGTGCAGCGCATCCCGCAACGGACCCAGAGGCAGTGCCCGGACCCGGGCACGGAGCAGTTCGACGGTCGGGTCGAGTTCGGTGGCGCGCTCGAGGCGGTCCATACCGCGAAGGACCCGGCCGGGGCCCGGAGATGATGGCAGCAGGCGCTTCACCGCACGGAGCGCCTCACCGGGGGCATGGCCCCGGCTGTCGAGTTCAGGCATATCGTCCATGTAGGGCGATTAACCGTTCACCCGCACCGGAAACGGCCTCGCCGCGCTGTCATTCCTTCGGAGGAGGCTGTGCGGAGGCCACCGGGTGTCGGACGACCCCGTCGTGCACGTGGCCTCCGCGGGGACGGGCGCCGCGACAAGCCCACCCCGTTTCCTGCGTCCGCATCCCGTTCCCGCCGGTGCATCCGGCTCCGGTGGCCGGCGCGGCGGCCCCGGGCTTCGCCGTCCGAGGGGCCGGCCGGGTCAGCGGGCGTCGTCGCGGGACGAGTAGGTCTTGTCCGTCAGCACGCCGTCGGTGAAGAAGAACTCGATCTCCGGGTAGGACTCGTCGGCGGTGCCGATGCACTGGATCATGGTCTTCCATCCGCTGGACGACGGGTAGCCGGGGTACTCGGTCCACCTGTCGGTGCATGCCGTGCCGGCGACGACGGCGTTGACCTCCGCCAGCGTGTCGCCCACCGCGAACCGCTGCTCGTACTGGGCCTTGGTCATGGTCCGGGGCAGATCGTACGTGTACCAGGCGTAGGCGAAGGAATAGTCCTTCTCCTTCCTGGACAACTGGCCGGCGGTGTTGAAGGTGAACGATGCCGTCTGATCGACGAACTGGTTCTTCGCCCAGCACACCAGGGGACCGGCCCCGGTTCCTGAACAGTGCGGCTGCGTGCCGATGACGGCCTCGACCTGCTGCCTGCTCATCCCGAAGGCGATGGCGTCGTACTTGGTGTCGGTGAGGTAGTTCTCGTCCGGACCGGGCTTGGGATCGGCCGACGAGGCCGCCGCGGTGGAACCGGCCATGGCGGCCGCGAGAACGGTGACGGCGACGATACGGCGAAGACGCATGTGCGTTCTCCTGAGGGAAGGGCGGGAGCGTCCGCGTGCGACTCGGACGAGGGCGGCTACAACGACCAGGGGCATCCTGGGACCTGAGCCTCTCGCCGTTCTCTCTGCCCGGTGTCCGGTGGCCGGAAGCCGGCGTAGCGGCCGGCGAGCTCGTGCGCCTCGGCGGTGCGGCCCTCGGCAACCAGGCAGATCAGGGACTCCGGCATGAACCGGGCGACCAGCGGCACGGCGATGACCCGCAGGATCACACGGATCCAGAAGGCCGCACGCCGGCCGTCGGCAGCCAGGCCCTGAAGCCGATGCTGTCCCGTTTCCGCACGGGGTACGAGGCCCACCCGCCCGGATCCAAGCCTCGCCGCCTTCGTGCCGGTAAAGCAGCGAGGCTCCCGCCTGCGGCGATGGCTCCGGGGTAAACACATCGAGGGCTTGCCCCCAGGCCCGTCAGTACCGGGATGCCGGAAAACGCTCAGTTCCGTCTCCGACCGGTGGGCAACCGAAGGAAACGGACGTCAGGCGGGGCGCACGGGTTCTCCGTCGGGCCGCAGGTCGGCGTGGCGGAGTCCGGCGAGTGCCACAGCCAGGGCGCGCCGCCACCGGCCGGGGTCGTGCTGCCGTGAGGCGTCCATCACGGCGCCCACCATGAGGTGGACGGTCTCGAGGTCCCCGGAGGTCGTTCCGGGCGGCAACTGGCCGGCGCGGACAGCGCGTTCGACGAGCTGTGCGGCTAGTTCCGCGATACGGGCGCAGCCCTGCGCCAGGCGGGCGGTTCCCTGCTGTCCGCCGCGCAGCAGTTCGCCCAAGGCGCGGTTGTCGGCTTCGAGTTCGAACTGCCGCTCCATGAACCAGGTGAGGCCGGCCCAGGGATCGTCGGCCCGGCACGCCTGCTGGGCAAGGACGACCACGGCGTCGACGTGTTCGGCGAACAGGGCGTCCACGAGGTCCTGGCGGTCGGGGAAGCGGCGGTACAGGGTGCCCATGCCGCTTCCGGCCGTGCGGGCGATCTCCTCGTAGGGCACCCGTAGCCCGTCGCGGGCCATGAGTTCCCGTGCAGCCTCCAGCAGGCGCTGCCGGTTGCGCTCGGCGTCACGGCGCAAGGGACGTTCGGTCATACGGCCCACCCTATCAAGTGGAGGCTTCCCTACTAAGTTGAATAATTAATCCACTTAGTGGTTTGGTGGTGTCGGACACACCACTACGAGGAGGCGGACATGCCCTCACCACCCACAACAGTCGAAGCCTTTCCGATCGCGGTCGACGAGCGGGAACTCGGCCGGCTCGCCCGTCGGCTGGCCGACACCCGCTGGCCGGACCGGGAGACCGGCCCCGACCAGGGTCCGGAGCTGGAGCGCATCCGTGCACTGTGCGCATACTGGGCCACCGACTACGACTGGCGCCGCTGCGAGAAGGACATCAACGACACCGGGTCGTTCCGTACCGTCCTGGACGGCGTCGGCGTGCACTTCTTGCACGCCCGCTCGCCCGAGCCGTCGGCGATGCCCCTCCTGCTGTGCCACGGCTGGCCCGGGTCCATCCTGGAGTTCCGGCACATGGTCGGGCCGCTGACCGATCCCGTCGCGCACGGCGGCCGGGCCGAGGACGCCTTCCACGTCGTGATCCCCTCCATGCCCGGCTTCGGTTTCTCGGACAAGCCGACCGCCACCGGATGGGGTGTTTCCCGTATCGCTGTCGCCTGGACCGAGCTCATGCACCGCCTCGGCTACCGCGAGTGGGTCGCGCAGGGCGGCGACTGGGGATCGGCTGTCGTCGAGGCGATCAGCCGCAAGGCGCCCGAGGGACTCCTCGGCATGCACGTCAACCTGCCGCTGGTATTTCCCACCGCCCAGGAGATCAAGGAGGCGACACCCGACGAGCAGCGCATGTCGGGCAAGGCGGAGCACTACCGGAGCGTGCTCGACGGCTACTCCCGGGAGCAGGCCACCCGGCCGCAGTCCATCGGCTATTCCCTGGCCGACTCACCCGCCGGACTGGCCGCCTGGATCTACACCCTCTTCCAGGACGTCACCGACAGCGACGGCAACCCCGAGGCGGTCGTCCCGCGCGACGAGATCCTGGACGACATCATGATGTACTGGCTGCCCAACGCGGGCCCCTCCTCCGCACGGCTGTACTGGGAGGCGCGCCGGGAACCGGGAGGCGCATCCGCGCCGAACCCCACGCCGGCCGGGTTCAGCATTTTCCCCGGCGAGGCCGTGCAGGCATCGCGCCGCTGGATCGAGGAGCGTTATTCTCACGTCCTGCACTACCGTCAGCTCGATCGCGGAGGACACTTCGCGGCTCTTGAGCAGCCCGCCGTCCTGACCGACGAGATCCGCACCACCTTCCGCTCACTGCGCCGCGGATGAATCAGCCCGGCCCTCGCCTTTCGCGAGGCACTCGGCGGAGCGGCCGCCCCCGCCGCTCCGCACTCCGGTCCGGACAACCCCAGCCGGCAGCCCCGCACGCCTGGCGTCTTGCGGGCCCGGTGAAGAAGAGCCGCCACTCTTTCACGTGAAACCAGTCCTGTGGAGCGGGCCGACGGCAGCAGGTCGCGGCGCTCGCCGGATTGCAGTAATTCATCCCCCCGACCGGCCAAGAGCCGTTGACCGGCGGTGCGGTTCCCTGAACGCCCATGAAGGAGAAGGTGCCACCATGCCCCTGCCGAATGACCTGCTCGAGGTGCTGCAGTCCCCGGCCCCGTGCTTCTTGACCACCCTTATGCCGGACGGTTCTCCTCAGATCACGCAGACCTGGGTGGACACGGATGGGGAGAACATCGTCATCAACACGGTGAGCACCCATCAGAAGACGCGCAACATCGAGCGTGATCCCCGCGTGGCGGTGGCGGTGGCGGACCCGTCCACTCCGTCGCGTTACTGGGCGGCCCGGGGCCGTGTCACGGCTTCCGGGACGGAGGGCGCCCGGGAGCACCTCGACAAGCTGTCCCACAAGTATCTGGGCCGTCCCTATCCAGGGTTCGACGGCGGAACGCAACAGCGCGTCATTCTGACCATTGGCATCGACAAACTGCACACCCCTAGTCGCTGATTCACCAGCGAGTTCCTCCGGTCTGACCACCGGTCGGGTGACGGTCCGGAGCGCGGGACGAACGAGGCCCCGGATTGTCACTGCGATCGAACTCGTGGTGCCGTAGGGGGCGACAGCTGACCGCCGGCTGCGGTATCACCGAAGGGATGCGGCGTCCGGCAGGGTCCCGCGCAGCGCGGATTCGTCCACCCGGATGGCCGAAGTGCCTGCGGCCTCCAGGTCATGCACCTCTTCGCGCAGGGCGGGGGCCAGCTGCCGGGCGGTCCCGCCGAGCGGCTGGCCGTCCCATGTACTCATCCAGCCGGCACCATCCGGCCGGGCCCGTCCCCTCGCACTCCGAACGCCGTCCCGGGCCGGCCGGCGAACCGAGAACGCCCTGGGAGTCCGTCAAAGCCTCGCTGCCCGCACGCCCGGCCGCGTAGGGCGTCGTTCTGACGCCCGGGTCCTGCCGCTTCTCCCCGCCGGCTCACGGTGGCACCGCCTGTTGCCGGGCTGGGAAGACACCGGCGTCGCCCGGGCCGGTGGGGGCGGTTCCGAAGACCGCGGTCTGCACCTGGGTCACCCTGTCGGCACTGCACCGTCGCTTCCCCGTGGAGGAAAGCCGGCGACAGACGCTAAGCTGCAAGCGCCTCGTGGGGGAAGTCCGGTGGAAGTCCGGCGCTGACCCGCAACGGTAGGCGGAGTCCTGCACAGGGTTCCGTAAGCCCGATCACCCGCGGTGGTGAAGCTCCTGTCAATCGCCGTGGACTGCGAGAGGTGCTGTGCACGGGGCCCAGCACCCGGGCCCGCTCCTTCGAACACGCAGATGCACGGCCCGAGGCGAAAGTGATCCGCTCGTGGCCACGCTCCGCGACCGCATACCCGCCCTACCGCACTGCGGTACCAGCATCGGGCCCCCACCACCCCGGCGCGTTTCGTTACTCCTGCTCGTGGCCGGCCTGTGCGTCGCGCTTCCCGTTTCCCTCGCCTGCGGCGCGGGCATGGGGGCGTCGGGACTCTCCTGGAGCGAGGCGCTGCACTACCTCTGGGCGGGGCTGACCGGTGGGCCTGTAGCTCCGGACGAGGTCTCCTCCTACATCATCGTGTGGGAGCTCCGCTTCCCGCGTGCGGTGCTGGCCGCGATCGTCGGCGCCGGCCTGGCTGCCGTGGGCGTCGCTGTCCAGGCCATGGTCCGCAACGCACTCGCGGACCCTTTCGTCCTCGGTATCTCCTCCGGTGCGGCCGTCGGCGCCAACGCCGTGCTCATCTTCGGTGCCTTCGGCGCACTCGGTGTCTGGGCCCTGTCCACGGCGGCGTTCCTTTCCGCGCTCGTGGCCATGGTGCTGGTGTACGCGATCGCCCGGACCCCACGGGGGCTGACACCGCTCCGGCTCGTGCTCACCGGTACCGCGCTGTACTACGGCTTCTCCGCTGTGACCACGTTCATGGTGTTCGCCGCCGAGCACGGCGAAGCGGCCCGGTCCGCGATGATGTGGCTGCTCGGCAGTCTCGGCGGTGCGAGCTGGTCCTCCGTGCCGATCGCCACGGGCGCGGTCCTGGGGGGCCTCGCTCACCTCGGCTGGTCGGCCCGGCGCCTGAACGCTCTCGCGATGGGGGACGAGACCGCCGCCGCGCTGGGGGTGGATCCCGGACGGCTGCGTAAGGAACTCTTCCTCACCGCCGCCGCCGTCACCGGGGCGGTGGTCGCGGTCAGCGGAGCGATCGGCTTCGTCGGCCTCATGGTTCCGCACGCCGCCCGCATGCTGATCGGGGCGGACCACCGACGGCTGCTGGTCGTGGCGCCGCTGGCCGGTGCCGTGCTGCTGATATGGGTCGACATCCTGTCGCGAGTGGTTCTCGCCCCCGCCGAGCTGCCGCTGGGTGTACTGACGGCTGCGATCGGCGTGCCCTGTTTCATCCTGCTCATGCGCCGCCGTACCTACACCTTCGGAGGCGTGTGATGCAGATCGACATCGACATGCTCACCGTGGAGATCTCCGGTGCGCGGGTGGTGCAGGACGTGTCGCTGCGGGCGGGCAGTGGTCAGGTCGTGGGACTCGTCGGGCCCAACGGCAGCGGCAAGTCCACCCTGCTGCGATGTGTCTACCGAGCCCTGCGCCCCACGGCCGGTGCGGTCCGTCTCGGCGGCGACGACCTGCTGGCCATGAGCACCCGCGACAGCGCGCGTCGGCTCGCCGCCCTTCCCCAGGAAGCGGTAGCGGAGTTCGACTTCACGGTGGCCGAGGTCGTGACCATGGGCAGACTGCCGCACCAGGGGGCAGTGGCCCGGGAGACCGACGAGGACCGGCGCACATGTGCCGCCGCACTGGAAGGAGTCGGCGCCGGCCATCTGGCCGGCCGGGGCTTTCTCACACTCTCCGGCGGTGAGAGACAACGGGTCCTGATCGCCCGTGCGCTCGCTCAGCAACCGCAGGTCCTGGTACTGGACGAACCAACCAACCACCTGGATGTAGCCCAGCAGCTGGAGGTCCTGTTCCTGGTACGGGCCAGTGGACTGACCGTGCTCACCGCGCTGCACGACCTCAATCTCGCCGCGCTCCACTGCGACCTCATCCACGTCATCGACGAGGGGCGGATCGTCGCTTCCGGAGCTCCGCACGATGTTCTGACCCCCGCTCTGCTGGCTGAGGTCTTCGGCGTCCGGGCGCACCGCGTCCCCCATCCGGAGACAGGCGCGGTCCAGCTGCTCTTCGACCGCCTCCCCGCCCGGTAAGGGCCTTCCCCGGACCACCCCCGAAGGAGTCACCACCACATGCCCAGCCTCGCGCGCCCTGCCGCCGTCGCCCTCGCTCTGGTCTTCACCGTCACCGGCTGCGGCGCGGACGTCTCGTCGGACGAAGGGAAGGGGGACGGTGCCCGAGCGTCCGACAGCCACTATCCGGTCACGGTCGAGAACTGTGGCGAGAAGAAGACGTTCGACAGGGCCCCGCAGCGCGTGGTCACCAACGACGTCGGCATCACCGAGATCATGTTCGCCCTCGGCCTCGAGGACCACATGGCCGGATACGTCATGCCCGACGACAAGGGCGACCTCACGCACGTGCCCTGGAAGGGCGGCTACCGGAAGACAGAGTGGCTCTCGAAGGAGCGGATCAACAAGGAGCTGGTACTGGATGCCCGTGCCGACCTGGTCTTCGCGGGCTGGAACTACGGTTTCAACGAGGGGGAGGGTTTCACGCCTGCCGCGCTGCAACGTGTAGGCATCGAGTCGTACCTGCTCAGCGAGTCGTGCCGCAACGGGCAGGGCAAGGCCCGCGGTGTGATGGCGCCTCTCGACGCGCTGTACACGGACCTGCGGAACCTGGGGAGGGTCTTCGACGTCGAGGACAAGGCCGCAACCCTCATCACCTCGTTCCGTGAGCAGGTGGCCGAAGCCCAGGCGAGAGCTCTGAAGGGCGCCGACCGGCCCCGGGTGTTCCTCTACGACAGCGGCGAGGACAAGCCGTTCACGTCCGGCGTCTTCGCCGGCCCCCACGACATCATCACCAAGGCCGGTGGCGACCACATCATGAAGGACCTCGAGGACAGCTGGACCACGGTGGGATGGGAGACGGTCGTGGCCCGCGACCCCGAGGTCATCGTGATCAATGACTACGGTGACACGACCGCGGAACAGAAGCGGAAGTTCCTGGCCTCTTACGAGCCGCTCGCGAACGTCTCCGCCATCAAGAACGACCGGATCATCACCCTCGACTACGTCGACCTCGTCGAGAGCCCGCGCAATCCCGCAGCCGTCAGCTCACTCACGGAGGCCCTGAGGAGCCTGCGGGCCTGAACCCAGGGCGCCATGACCGACTGTGCGACCGGGCGGATCGGGAATCGCGTGCTCGGGCAGGCCAGGCCCTGTCGGAACGGCGCTCGTCGAAGGGGCGCCGGGAGCGGGCGGGGCTCCGCGCGGGGCTGTTGGTTCCTGCCGGCCAGTTGCCGCGTGGGACCAGACCGGTCTGTGACCCGCCGCGATCGGTGGCCGTGAGGTGTCGACCTGGGCAGACGTCCTTCCGGCTATCTCACGCTCCTGCTCGATGACGTAATCGAAAGTCCTGGAAAAGTCCCATAGGACCCCTAGTGCGGCCGGCCGTATTCCGGCTTCGTGCAGGCAGAGAGGCGCCCGTCGGCGCCGCACCGAACCAGGCGCGGCGCCCGGCCTCGTGCAGCGGAGCCAGGTGAGGTGACGGAGGGAAAGGAGGGCGCCCGGGAGTGCCCTCCGCACCCCTGGACATCCCAGTCCTCTCGGTCAGGTCGAGTACACCGCCCGGACCGGGAGTCCCTCGACGCGGCAGCCCGCAGGAGGAAACGAGGGCAGGCGATCGGCATGATCCGGAAGCGGGGCGCATACCGACTTCATGCAGTACGTGCTGCGGGATCGAACCGATGGACGACCGCTCGGGGCGCGGCCGGCACCCCGAGCGGTCGTGGACGCGATGGGAGCAGGCTCGATCAGCAGACCGGAGCGGGCTCCGCCCTGTCGTCGAGCATGGCGCAGAGGGCCGTACGCGCTCGTGCGACCCGGGATCTGATGGTGCCCACCGGGCACGAGACGGCACGGGCCGCGTCGTCGTACGGCATGTCCAGGACCTGGGTCAGTACGAACGCCTCGCGGCGGGCGTCCGGTAACGAGTCGACGAGGGCCATCAGGGCGATGCCCTCGTCGAAGCCGGGCAGGTCACGCGGTTGGCCGCACTCCGCGACGTACTGCCAGTCGGACGTGTCGGCCAGGCGGGGCCGGGAAGCGGCGCGCCGCAGACTGTCGACGACAGTTCGGCGGGCGATGGTCAGTATCCAGGCACGGGCCGAGCCCCGGCCTTGAAAGAGATGGACGGTGCTGACAGCGCGCAGGAAGGTCTCCTGCACCAGGTCGTCGGCCGTCTGGAAGTCGTCGGCCAAGGCGGTGACGTATCGGCGTACGTCGTTGTGGAGGGCGTGGAAGACGTGCTCGAAGGCATCGGCGTCGCCGGCCGCGGCGCCGAGAGCCCAGGCGGTGACTTCGTCCTCCGTCACCGCGGGTTGTCTTGGGGCAGGAAGCATGGAAAATGCGGTTCCTTCCGGGTGTCCGGACGGGGCGCGGCCCACGGGCATGCCCCGGTCCGGAAAGGTGGGAGATCGCGCCCGTGCGTCACGTGCACGGACGCACGTCGGCGGTGGTGCGGCCGACGTGATCCGGCTGTCAGTGGACAGCGATCTCCCCCGGAGGGCCCCGGGTGACGAGCGCGTGGACGAGCAGGCGCGGGCACGGAAGCGTGACGGAGCGGTCGGCAGCAGACGCGGGGGGCGCGGACGGGAGGGGCCGGAGCCCTCTGAAAAGTGCGAGGGGACGGTGGAAGCGGTCCGCCAGGGCTCGCAGGATCTGGAAGGCGGCGCACTCGCCGCGGGCCAGCCACAGGCCGCACAGCAGCGCCGCCACCACGTGCGCCGCGAGCATCCCCCAGGTGGCGGTGCCGGTCATCGCTCCCATGCCGTGCACGGGCGAGGCCGCGTGGGTGCCGGCCCCGTGGGCGGTGTGCCCGAGAGCCGCTATGGCGGAGGAACCGCCTTCGAGTCCGGGCAGCGCCATGCTGTCGGTGAGACCGGCCTGCGCCGCGACGTCGCAGGCGCGCGCCGCTGCGGCCGCGTCGCCGTACGGGCCGCAGAGCAGGGCGTCCGCCCACCTCGTGGCGAGAGCGGAACCGTCCCCGGCCCCCGTGTCGGCCTGCGGCGCAGTCTGGACGAGCGTGAACGCCCCGTGGAGTGCTGCCTGCACCGCGACGGTGAGAGCGACGACGGCGGCCTGGCCTCGCTCCCGTCCGGCGACGAGCCAGGCGAGGGTGCCGACTCCTCCTACGCACAGGCCCAGGGACCACCCGGGGAGTGGATCGTCCGACATGAGGACGTGGCCGCAGGCGGCGAGGGCCACGCACACGACCGCGAAGAGCACGGACCGTGCGGCGCGACACCGCCATCCCACCGGCATGGGGCCCGATCCTGGCATTCTCCCCGCAGCACCTCCAGGACGGGTCCCGTGCGGCGTGTTCCGGACTCTGTCCGTGCTTCGACGGCCCGGCCGTCCACGCCGTCGTCACGGGAAAGGTCGTGCAGCGGTACCTTCTGGTTCCCGTCACCTCGGAAGTTCCGGGAGCACCGGGTGCACGCGGGCGGGCCACTGTGCTCCCGCACCGGAGGACGGCCGAGCTTGCGGCCCGGGAACCGTGGGCATCACCCCGGTATGCGGCTCTCCGGCTTCCGCCCGGGGGCCGACGAGTGTGGAGGAGAGAGTGCGATGACCGGATCCCCCGAACCCCTCGCCACCTTCTGCGGCAACTGCGACTGCGGGTGCCCGCAGTTGTTCGTGGACGAAAGCGCTCCGCCCGAACGCCGGATCGTGATCACCGACGACTTCGGGCAGCGCGTGGAGATGAGCGCTGACCAGTTCGGGTCCCTGGTCGAGGAGGCCAGAGCCGGGCGTCTCGACGCAGCCGTCACCGCGTGACGGCCACGCGGGTCCGGGGAGTGGGGCTGACCGGGCCCGCGCACACCGACGAGCCCGGCCGCAGAAGCGGCCGACGCTCCGTGACCGATGACCGCCCGGTCAGACGGCGGCCGTGTCCACGGCGGTGTATCCGGCCCCGGTGAAGGTCTCGCGGATCCTGGAGTCGTCGGGATCCTGACCACGGGTCAGAACCGTACCGCCGGGGAGGCCGGCCTCCCCCTCGTCGGCGCCAGGGCCTAGGCGAACTCCTCCGTCCCGCCGGCCACGCAGGGGCCGCAGGCCGTTCCCGTGACGTGACAGCGGGTCTGGTTCATACTCTGCTTTTTGTGCCGGGTCCCTCCGTGTACGGACGGCGGGGGAGGGCGTTCTCCGGTCCCCGGGCCGGACGACCCTGGTTCTCCGGCCGGCACAGCGGTCGTCCGCCACCCGCACACCGCTTCCCGCTCCACCGGACGGGTGCTGTGAGCTGTTCACCCGTGTGCCGGGGGACTCCGGCCGGGGTGCCTTCGACTCCTGGACCGTCACGAGCCGTTGCACCACGGCTCGCATCCAGAACCTCGAGGAGCGCCCTGTGGAGCAGACGACGGGCCCCGGGACCGAAGCGAAGGCCGCCCGGGCCGTCCCACCACCAGCGCTGCGGGCATTCCTGTTCCTGCTCGGGCTCCTGCTCGCGGGCGCCCACGCGGTGGGGGACGCGGTGGGACCCGTCGCACCCGGCATGCACGGCCCGGGAGCCACCGGTGACAGGCCCGCCGACGACGGGGACATACCCATGGAGCACGGGAGCGGTCACTGATGGCAGCTGAGGCGACGCCCGCGGCGGCGATGACGGACATCGCTGTCGGCGGTATGACCTGCGCGGCCTGTGGGCCTGTCGTCTGCGGCGTTCGCGGTTGACGCGGCTCGGGTGGCGGGTCGCCCACGGCGGTGGCTCGGTGCCCACGACGCTGTTCGCGCCGCGGGCCAGGACCTTCGGACATGGAGGCCGCACTTACGGGAGGACGATGTTGCGGCCGGGCCCGCCTTCGAGGGCGTCCTTTCCGGTGCCACCGCAGACGAGGTCGTCGCCGCCTTCGCCGTCCAGTGTGTCGTCGCCGGGGCCGCCGAGGACGATGTCGCGGCCGTCCCCGCCCATGGCGTGGTCGTCGCCGGGGCCGGCGTGCACGGTGTCGTCACCACCGTAGCCCTCGATCATGTCGTCGCCCCGGCCGCCCCACATCTGCTGGTTGCTGCTGTCACCCATCAGGTGGTCCATGCCGTCGCCGCCGTGCAGGGCGGCGGGTCCCATGACCATGTCGTTCCCCGCGCCGCCCAGCACCGTGCGTGCGGTGTGGGCGTGCAGTTCGTCGTCGCCTGCGCCGCCGCTGACGGTGCCGACCCCGGGGGTGAAGGCGGCGACCGTGTCGTTGCCGTCGCCGAGGAAGACGTCGATCCTGTCGGGCCGGAGGCTGTCGGCGGGCAGTTCGCAGACGACGGAGGTGGTGTCCTCGGCTCTGGAGTACGCACAGTGGTCGCCCGGTTCGAGCGGGACCACGTCGCTGAAGCCGATCCGCCGGATCCCGTCACTGGTGTACATGGAGAATATGCTGAGGTTGTTGGCCTGCCCTGCAGCGGCGGTGAAGACGATCGACTGAGTTGCCCAGTCGGCTCCGACGCGGGCCTTCGCCTCGGTGGCGGCGGCTGCCGGGCCGACGGCGAGGCCGGCGGTGAACAGGGTCACGGCGACCGCGCTGACGCCGGCTCGGTTTCGCTTCATGAGACCTCATCTCGGTGGAGTGACGGTGGACCGGCCTGCTTGGCGTGGTGCTGCCGGGGGCCGGGCGGACCTGGTCGTGAAGGCAGTCTCCCCTGCCGGTCCGGATCCGCAAGACCGCGAATCGACGCGGTGTCATGGTGAGCCGGTGTCCCCCCGGCCGTGATGGCCGGGCTTCTTTGGCCAGACATGTCCCCGGTGTCACCGCGGCAGAGTTCGTTAGCTCAATTCTGGCTCATTAAAAGGGAGTTGGCCGACAAAGTCGACGGCTGGGATCGCCGGGGGAGCGGAAGGCGGCCGCCCGGGTGCGGGCGGAGGAGCTTCGCCCGCAGGCGGAACGGATCGCGGTCGGACCCGCCGAGACGGAAGCGGTGCCGGAGCGTCGGGTGATCGACCGGGAGGAGCTCGTCGAAGCCCTGGCCCCGCTACGGACGTGGCGGGAGTGCCCGTTACGGGTGCGCGGGGTGGCGTCGGCGGTGGTCGAGGAAGCCCCTGGCCCGGGGATTGTCGTGCCGCACCGGCACGGGGCGGCGACCGTGGAGGTGCTCGCGGTGGACTACCGGCGGATCGTCGAGCTGGTGGCCACCACGTGGTGGGGGCGGAGGGTGCGGCGGGGGGAAGCGTCATCGGTGGGGAACTGGCGACGGCCGGGCCGCAGCCCGTGCCGCCCGTTCACCGCGGGGCAGCTCTGTCCGGAACAGCCGTGTCAGCAGACGTGGAACGGACCCGGGCGTGGTCAGCCGGGCCTCTTTTCCGTGGCCTGGCTGACGGTCCGCCGGGAAGTGTTCCAGCACCTGGCCCGCGAGCGTCTCGGGGCCGCGGCGGCGGCTCAGGGAAGTCGGAGCGCGCCGGGGCTGATCCGCGTTGCCGGTGGCTTCCCTCGCTGCAGCATCCATGCTCCGGTGCCGCCGGTTCGGATCCGAGGAGTACACACGTTCCCGTTGTGTGCCATCGGCCGCGTTCCCCGCCCGATGCGCCATATGGTCACAGCTCCTGCCAGGCAACTTGCCCGGCGAGGCCGACCCGGGTGTACGGAAGCGCACCATCGGCACCTGGGATCTCGCGTGTTGTGGAGCCGGACAGCCCTCACGCCGGAACCAGGGCCCGCTGCCATGCTGCGTACGTCCCCCCGGCGTCACGGAGTATTCCCTGTTCACCACCCACTCTGTAGCCAACTCCGTTTGTTTCATTGACATTTCACTCAGGAGACGTACCGTTGGGAGCGCTCCCATGACAGCCTTGCAACTGGAAGGAGTTCCCCCCACATGCGTAAACAGAACCCGTTAACCGGGCGTTCGCGGTCGCCCCTCCGCCGGCCTCTCCAGGCGCTCGTCATGCTGTTCGCCGTGGTTGTCGGCGCACTGGCATGGTCGGCCCCCGCCCAGGCCCACGGCACCGTCGTCGGCCCCGCCTCCCGCGCGTACCAGTGCTGGAAGACGTGGGGCAGCAACCACACGAACCCGGCCATGCAGACCGAAGACCCCATGTGCTGGCAGGCCTTCCAGGCCAACCCCGACACCATGTGGAACTGGATGAGCGCGCTCCGCGACGGCCTCGGCGGCCAGTTCCAGGCGCGGACCCCCGACGGAACGCTCTGCAGCAACAACCTCTCGAGGAACAACAGCCTGAACAAACCCGGGCAGTGGAAGACCACCACCGTCGGCAACAACTTCTCGGTCCACCTGTACGACCAGGCGTCCCACGGTGCCGACTACTTCAAGGTCTACGTGAGCAAGCAGGGCTTCAACCCCAAGACCCAGACCCTGGGCTGGGGCAACCTCGACTTCATCACGCAGACCGGCCGCTTCGCCCCGGCGCAGGACATCACGTTCCCCGTCCAGACCTCCGGCTACACCGGACACCACGTCCTGTTCGTGATCTGGCAGGCCTCGCACCTCGACCAGGCCTACATGTGGTGCAGCGACGTGAACTTCGGCTGAGCCGGGGAGCGCCGCACAAGGCCCCGGCCTCTGCCGGGCGCCGGTAACCCGCCGCCCGGCCGACCGGACTCCGTCGGAGCAGGGGACCCGTGTGGTCACTCTGCCCCGACGGAGCTTCCTGCGCCCCTGGCAGTGCTTGGTCAGGCCGGGTCTGGTGCGGGTGTGTCGCGGTGGCAGGCGGGGCAGGCGCCGGTCCAGGTCGCGAGGAGTGCCTGGAGCTCGCGGACGACTTGGTGGAGGCGGGATGCCGCCTGCCTTTCCAGCCGCTGCCGCTCGTTCGCCTCGGTGTCCTTCTCGTCCACTGCGCCGGCGTCGTGGGCCTCGGCTTCGGCACCGTCGTCATTTCCGACACCGAGACCGAGACCGAAGCCGTAGCCGACTCCACCGCGGCGGCCCTCCGCGTGAGAGACCATCTCATTTGGCGAGTCTGCGGTAGCAGATGAGGGTGCAGGCGATGCTGGTGAAGGCCAGGAAGTGGTCGCCGCCGGCGGAGCAGGTGGGCACGACAGCGGCGCGCCCGGGTTCCGGCCGCGCCGCTGTCGAGCTGTGGTCAGCTCCCGGGTCAGTGGAGCTTGTTGACGGCGGTCTTCGTCGTGGTGCGGAAGGCGGTCAGCGGGGTGTCCTCGAGGTCGCCCATCTGGCCCCAGCGGACGAGGGTGACGGTGCGGCCGTCGCGGCCGACGGAGAACAGGTGGATGTCGGAGATGCCGATCTGCGGGTCGGCGGTGTCCAGGCTGTAGACCCAGGCGCCCTCCTCGACGGCGAGCTTGCCGTGGGAGGCGCTGACGGCCTGCAGGCCCGGGTTCTGCTGCTCCAGCAGGGGGCCGCAGCCGGCGAGGGCCCCGCGGAGGGTGTCGACCAGCTTCACGGCGTCGGCCTCGGTACGGGCGATGGTGGTGACCTGGACGCCGTTGGTGTCGAGTTCGGTGCTGAACTCGCGGTAGCGGGTGTTCTGCGCCGGGATCTTGTACGGGGCGCAGAGGACGCCGCCGTTCTCCGGGACGCCGGTGAAGACCTGGGTGGCGGTCCACGGCGTCGACGACGGCGGCATCTGGGAGGCGGCGAGGAAGGCGGGCTGGGCAGCGGCCTGCGCCGGGGCTGTGGCGAGGGCCGCGAGGCCCAGTGCGGCAGCGGCTGCGGTGGCGAGTGCGGTGCGGAGCTTGTTCATGGTGGTGGATCCCCCGTCGGGTCGTTCGTTCGGCCAGTGCTCAACCAGCGTGGGGCCGGCGCCCGCCGGCTGCAACGATCACGCGCCCACCAGCCGTCCCGGAACCATTTCACCCCCGCTGACGTGCAAGGACGTGAAGGATGGGACGCAGGGTCGAGGGGGATGGAATGCCGAAGGACGCCGCTGTCGAGGAGTTCGCGGGGCTCGTGCGCGCGTTGAAGGCGCAGGACGGGAGGAGTTACGAGGCGCTGGGCCGGCGGCTGAGCGTCAGCGCGTCCACCCTCCACCGCTACTGCTCGGGCGCGACCGTCCCGGAGGAGTTCGCCGTGGTCGACCGCCTCGCCCTGCTGTGCGGGGCGGACGAGGAGGAACAGCGGGCCCTGGAGGCGGCCTGGACGGAGGCGGACCGCGCCCGCCGCCGAGCGGCCCCGCCCGCGCCCACGCCTGTGCCGGCCATGTCGGCCGCGCCGGAATCGAACCCGGAACCGTCCGCGCCGGAACCGGGCCCCGGCCCCGCCCCGGACCCGACCGCGCCGGACCCGTCCGCCGCGGATCCGTCCGCGCCGGAGGCGCCCCGCGCCCGCCCCCGTCGTGGCGCCCCCGCTCCCCTCCTCGTCGCCGCCGCCGTCGCCCTCGTCGTGCTCGCCCTCGCCGCCGCCCTGCTCGGCCACCCCACCCGTACGGCTTCCGCCCCCGCTCCCGCTTCCACCGCTCCGGGGCGGGCCGCGGCCCCCCTCCCCTTCACCTGGAGCATCGGTTCCCAGCTCTGGGAGGGCGGCTGCGGGCACACCTACCTCGTGGACCGGGCCCCCCGCGCGGTCGCCCCGCCGCCGGTCGCGGCCGACTCCGAGGCGTGGGCCGGGACGCACGGTGCCGTGCACGGCGGGGAGGCGCTGGTGCGGATCACGGTCCAGGGCCGGTCGCCGTCCGACGCCGTCGTCCTCCATGCCCTGCACGTGCGCCTGGTCGACCGCGCCGCGCCGCTGCCGTGGAACGCGTACCGGATGGACAACGGCTGTGGCGGCGCCGTCACCCCGCGCCACTTCGCCGTGGACCTCGACCGGCCGCGCCCGCTCGCGAGGCCCGTCGACGGCCTTGACGCCTCCGGCGCCGAGGTCCGGAAGATCCCGGCCGTCTCCTTCCCGTACAAGGTCACCTCCTCCGACCCCGAGGAGCTGCTGGTCTCCGCGCGGGCGGCGGGCTGCGACTGCCGCTGGTACCTGGAGCTGGAGTGGAGCGCCGGGGGCCGTACGGGGACGGTGCGGATCACGGACGGCGGGAAACCGTTCCGCACGAGCGGGACCAGGGGGAGGCCGGCGTACGTGCACGACTCCGCCGAAGGGCGCTGGATCACAGACTCGGACTCTGGACAGACCGGGTGACCGATGAATAACTTCGACCGACATAGACTGAGCAAGCGCTTAGTACTGCAACGGCGTTTGGCGTGACTGGTGGCCAGGGCTGTCGTTGGTCTGTCCATGGGCGGGGAACTTGATGATGTCAGGGCGTGGGCGGCGGGTCTGGGCGAGTTGCATGAGCGGTTCGTGCACCGGTTTGCGCGGTCGGAGCCGCCGGAGTCGGCGTTGGCGTATATGCGGGGACTGATCGCTCCGTTGGAGCGGAAGAACGGCTGGACGCTGGCCGAAGAGGCCGGTCACGCGGCTCCTGATCGGATGCACCGGCTGCTGAACCGGTGCGACTGGGACGCTGAGGAGGTCCTCGACGACCTCCGTGATTACGTCGTGGAGCATCTCGGCGACCCGGACGCGGTCCTGATCGTGGACGACACCGGCTTCTTGAAGAAGGGTGTCCGCTCGGCCGGGGTTCAACGGCAATATTCGGGAACCGCCGGACGTACGGAAAACTGCCAGGTCGGTGTCTTCCCTGCCTATGCCGGCGCCCGTGGACGCACCCTGATCGACCGGCGCCTGTATCTGCCCACCTCATGGACCGATGACCGCGAACGCTGCCGGGCCGCCGGTGTCAGCGACGACATCGCCTTCGAGACGAAAGTGGTCACCGCGAAGGCGATGGTCCGACGCGCGACTGCTCAGAAGATCCCGTTCCGGTGGGTCACCGCGGATGCTGCCTACGGCTTCTCCAAGGGCTGGCGGACCGAGCTCGAGCAGGCTGATGTCTTCCACGTCATGGCCACCACCCGCCACGACACCGTCGTCACCCGTTGGGCCATGGACCACCCTGTCCACGACCTGTTTCCCGGCCTGTCCCGGCAGAAGTGGAAACGCCGTTCCTGCGGCAACGGTGCCCATGGGCCCCGGGTTTACGACTGGGCGAGGGTGGAGGTCCGTCCTTGGCGCCGCCCGGACCCGGCACTGGGTGATCGCCCGTCGCAGTGTGAGCCGGCCGCAGGAGATCTCCTACTACATCGCCTACTGCCCCGCCGACACGACACTCGATGAACTGATCCGCGTCGCCGGCAGCAGGCGGGCCGTCGAGGAGTGCTTCCAGAGTGCGAAGCAGGAGTGCGGCCTGGACGACTATCAGGTCCGGCGCTATCCCGGCTGGCACCGTCACATCACCCTCGCCATGGCCGCCCATGCCTGCCTGGCCGTCCTGCGGGCCCGTGCACTGGACACGGGAAGGCAGAAACGGATCCTTCCAGCTCATCGCCCTTACTCTCCCCGAAATCCGACGGCTGACCACCCGCCTCGCCCAACCTCGCGCCACCCTCGTCGACCGCGTCCTGCACTGGTCACACTGGCGCCGCCAACGCCAACACCAAGCCCGTATCAGCCACTACAAACGACGCGGCCACACACCACCAGAAATCATCCACCCGTCAGAACAAAGACCGTTGCAGTACTAAGATCATTCATCGCTCAAGATCCACTTTTGATCGATCGCCTGCACGGTCGGTAAAGACAATGAAGAAACCAGGTCGCTACGCCCGCTCAACAGGTGCGTGGACAACTCGGTCGCCACCAGGCCCGGCCTCCTCCGGAATGAAGGTCACGTGCGGGGCGCCGGTGCGGGGGTGGACGGCGACCTCGCTCCGGACTCCGTACACATCGGCCAGCAGGCGGGGCGTGAGGACCTCGGCCGGCGGGCCCGACGCTGTGACCTCGCCGTTGCACAGGACGTAGAGGCGGTCGCAGTAGTAGGCCGCGAGGTTGAGGTCGTGCAGCGCCACCAGCACGGTGGCCGACAGCCGGCGCAGTGCGCTGAGGACGTCGAGTTGGTGGCGGACATCGAGGTGGTTGGTCGGTTCGTCGAGCACCAGGAGTGAGGGTTGCTGGGCGAGGGCGCGGGCGATGAGAACGCGTTGTCGTTCACCGCCGGAGAGCCGGTCGAAGGGGCGGTCCGCCAACCCTGAGACCCCGGCCGTAGTGAGTGCCTCCTCGATCAGCAGAGCGTCCTCGGCGGTGTCGCCGGCGAGCAGTCGTTTGTGAGGTGTGCGGCCCATGGCGACTACTTCGCGTACCAACAGGTCGAAGTCGGCGCTCGATTCCTGGACCACGGCTGCCACGGTCCGGGCCAGTTGCCGTACGGGCAGGGACCAGGCGTCGGCGCCGTCCAGGGTGACGTGGCCCTCGACGGGGCGCAGGACGCGATAGACGGCGCGCAGGAGGCTGGACTTCCCGCTGCCGTTGGGGCCGACGAGGCCGACGACCTCACCCGGGTGAGCGGTCAGCGTGACGTCCTGCACCAGGCGCTGTGCTCCTGCAGTGAGTGTCACGCCGTGGATGACCAGCTCGGTCGCGGTCATGCAACTCCCTCCCCATTGCTCCGGCGTGCGTCACGGCGCATCAGCCAGAGGAAGAACGGCCCTCCGCACAGAGCGGTGAGCACGCCGACCGGGATCTCCATCGGCGCGGCGACGGTGCGCGCGGCGATGTCGGCCCAGACGAGGAAGACCGCGCCACTGAGCGCGGCTGTCGGCAGGACGCGGCGGTGGTCGCCGCCGACGAACAGTCGCACGATGTGGGGCATCATCAGGCCGACGAAGCCGATCGGGCCGGCGGCCGCAACCAGAACCCCGGTGACGAGGGACAGAAGAATGAACATGCGGGCCCGGAACCGTGCCACATCCAGTCCCATGGTGGCGGCAGCCTCCTCGCCCGCGAGGAGCAGGTTCAGATTGCGGGCGTGCGCCAGAAGGACGGCGACGCCGAGCAGCAGGGCCGTGCTGGGGAGGCACAGGGTGCCCCAGTTCACTCCGCCCAGGCCGCCGAGTGTCCAGGCCAGCACCGCACGCGCCTCGTTACCGCGGTCGGTGGTGAGGAGCAGCAGGTCCAGGAGCGCGGTGAACACGGCCGCGATGGCCACCCCGGAGAGCACAAGTCGCACGGAGGTGATCCGGCCACCGGTGCGCGCTGTGGCGTAGACGAGGAACAGCGCTCCCAATGCGCCTGCGAATGCGGCGACCGACAAGGAGACCGGACCGAACCAGGTCACCCCGAACACGATCACCGTGACGGCGCCGAGCGACGCCCCGGAGGAGACTCCCAGGAGGTACGGCTCTGCGAGTGGATTGCGGATCAGGGCTTGCATGGCGGTCCCCACCACGGCGAGTCCGGCCCCGGTCACGGCGCCGAGCAGCACACGGGGGGCGCGTACGTCGAGGACGATGGTCTCCCGGGCTCGCGACCACGTGGGCTCCGACCACTCCGCGTCTACTGCGTGCGCCACGATGCCCCACACCTGGCCGGGCGGCACGTGCACGGAGCCGATCGCGAGACCCGCGGTGAGCGACGCGAGCAGGAGGACGGCGAGGACCAACAGGGCGACTGCGAGGGCCTTCGGGGCCGGCCGCTTCGTCTGCTGAGGCGGATGTCGCACGGCCGGGCCGGTGGGGGAGTGTGCGGCGGACGGCGTCACCGGAGGGCGTCGGGGTGCAGGCCGCCCGCCAGGTCGCCGACCGCATAGGCCGAGCGAATGCCTACCAAGGTGGCGGTGAGCGGCAGCACGACGAACCGTTCGTTCTTCACCGCGGGTACGTCGGCGAGCGCCGACTGGGCGAGAAGGAACTTCTTCTTCTGCTCGACGCTTCCGGCACCCGCGTAGTCGTAGATGGCTATGACTTCCGGCTTGCGGTCCACGACCTGCTCCCAGGAGACGTCACCGAAGACGCCATCGAGGTCCGCGAACACGTTCCTGCCGCCGGCCAGCCGGATCAGTTCGGTTCCCAGACTCTTGCCGCCCGCGGTGAACGCGGTCTTGTCGCCACTGTCGTAGACGAAGACAGTTACCTCTGGCTCACTTTCGACAGCGGAGGCGGCCTCGTCCACCTCGTCCCTGAGCGTGGACACCAACTTTTCGGCACGGTCGGAGACTCCGAAGATCTTGCCGATGGTGCGGATTTCGTCATAGGTGTCCCTCATGGTCACCTGCTTCTTCCCGCAGTACTCGCGGTTGAGGTAGGTGTCGATACCAGCGTCGGTGAACGCCTTGCGGGAGCGGCCTTCCTTCTCGTCGAAGGCACTGCCGTAGCCGCCGTAGACGAGATCGGGCTCGGCGTCCAGGACGGTCTCGAACGACGGTTCCCTCTCCGCCAGTTCCGGCACGGCCTCGAAGTCCTTCCGCAGCTCAGGCAGAACCACCGAGTCGGGGAACGCGGTGCCGACCATGCGGTTCTTCAGACCGAGGGCGAGCATGAGCTCCGCCGGGTGCTGATGGATGGTGACCACCCGCCTCGGCGGTGCGTCGT
Source organism: Streptomyces sp. NPDC014623 (assembly GCF_043088245.1). NCBI lineage: Bacteria > Bacillati > Actinomycetota > Actinomycetes > Kitasatosporales > Streptomycetaceae > Streptomyces > Streptomyces sp. NPDC014623. The sequence continues at coordinate 105,421 of NZ_JBIBZU010000019.1, forward strand.
ACGTCGTCCTCACCCCGCAGTTGTCGATGGTGACGGGAAAGCCCTGGTGCGGTGCCCCCGAAGCCTTGTGATTGCGCTGGGTCTCGCCGGACGAGCCGCAGGCCGCGGTCAGCAGGACTGCCGCCAACACGGACACCGCTGCGGTGACCCGCAGGGCAAGTGGTCTCCCAAGGAAGGGGAACTGCGGGGAATCGGATATGGCGTTGTACACGTAGAGCCTCCTGGGGAGTCCGCGCTCCTCGGATCGGGCCCGCGACGGGTCAGTGTCCTGACTCCTGGAGTAGCTCTCCTCCTGCCTTCCGCGCGGCGCGCGGTGGTATGCGGAAGGGTGACTCTCCAGTCACAGTGGCGGGACCGTGCCGGAATCTCACCGGCTTCCTGTCTCCCGTCGCGGCGATGACCTGGCGATACTACGTTCTGCGGAGGCCCAGCCGTAAGGGGGTGCGGTGGGGAGACCCCGCACCCCACCCCGTGTCACCCTTCCCGGGTCGCCCGCAGGATCAGTCGCTCCGCGTCATGGTCGTAGGGGCGGCCGTCGAAGCCCCCGAAGATCTCCACGCGGCTGAACCCGGTGTCCTCGGCCATCCGGCGCAGCTCCACGGCGCTGTAGACGAACCAAACCAGAGTGGCACGCGTCACGCGGTCCCCTCGAACGAGCACCCAGTCGCTGCGCAGTCTCGCCCAGTCGTCCAGCACCGTGTCGGTCTGCACGAGAAGGTCGTCCCCCCGCTGTACGACCTTGGGCGGGGTGACCCTGCGCGCCAGCAACTCCTTTCCCGCGAGGTCGAGTACGAGGGTCCCGCCGGGCACCAGGCACTTGTGCATGTTCCTGAGTACCCGGGTGTTGTCGGCAGGGTCCTCGAAGTACCCGAATGAGGTGAACATGTTAAGGGCGACGTCGAAGCCACCCGATGGCTCGTACGTTCGCGCGTCGGCCTGTACGTACGTGACGGGTGCCCCCGCGTCGGCCGAGTACTTGCGTGCGCGCTCCAGCATGGCCGGGCTCGTGTCCACCCCGGTCACGTCGTAGCCGCGGTCGGCGAGGGGAACAGCGAAAACCCCGGGGCCGCAGCACAGGTCCAGCACCCGTGCCCCTGGCCGGAAGGACAACAGCGGTGAACTGTCCAGCAGTTCTTCGGCCTGGGTGTGGCGTTGTCCGGTGAACAGGAAGTCGTGGAACTCGGTCCAGAAGTCATCGTCCTGGAATCCGCCGGTACGTGTCATGGCGCGACAGTGCTCCTTCGAGATAGCTGTGCGGGACGTGCCGCGCGGCGGCGCAGCATCAGAAGAAGTGGAGGAAGCAGCAGACACTGTGCGGCGGCAAGGAGCCAGAACACCCCTGTGTCGCCGGCCTGTTCACCGACGCTGTAGAGCTGCCCGCCCAGCACCCCGCTGGCGCAGGCGCCCAGACCGGCCGCCAGGCGCTGCTGGCCGAAGATCACGGCGTCGGAGCGTGGGCTGCGGTGCAGCGCCTCCAGGTCGTTCTTCAGGAACAGCACGATGTCGCCCAGAGTGATCAGCGCACCGCCTGCCAGGAGTGAGGGGCGGGTGCCGATCGACAGCACGACCAGGCCGGCAGCCAGGCCGGCAAAGCCGACTGCGAGAGCCAGACCGTACGGCATGCGCCGGATCAGCCCCGAGGCCAAGGGCTGTACGACGATCACCAGCGTGAAGCACACCAGCAGCACCACGCTGTAGAACGTGCTGGAGGCGCGCTCGACGGCGTACACCGCCAGGAAGTGCTGGAAGTGGAAGTAGAGGTAGAACGCCATCGCGTTGGCGGCGAACGGCAGGAGCGCCACGCCCGCCAGCAGACCCTGGCGAGACGCCCCGGGGGAGGCCGGCCGCTCACTGGTCGTCGATGGCAGCCGCGCATGGCCTGCTGTCACCAGGACGAAGAGTGCCGTCACCGCTACGAACAGGCTGCCGGGCGAGGAGAGTACGAACGGCCCGGCGATCAGCGGGCCCATCGCCATGCCGGCGTTCAGCGCCGCGTTTCCCGCCGAAAGATATGCCGGGCGCCGTTCGTCCTCCACTCCGTGAATCAGGTATGCCTTGTTGGCCGGAAGGTACAGCGCGGCGCCGCAGCACGTCAGGATGAGCGCTCCGACGGCGAGTGGCGGCCAGCGCAGAGCCAGCAGCAGGCCGACGAATCCGGCGGTACGGACGATCAATGCCCAGAGCATGGTGCGCCGCAGCCCGATCCGGTCTGCCAGCGCCCCTCCGGCGATCCCGCCGGAGAACTGGACCAAGGATGCCACGGCGAGTACGACACCGACCGTGCCGAGCCCCATACCGAGCCGTTCGTGGAGGAAGACCGACATGAACGGCAGGACCATGAAGCTGCCGAGCGGGATCAGGAACGAGCTGAGCAGCAGGAAGCGCTGCGGACCGTCGAGCGGTGACAGCCCGGTACGCGTACCCGGCCCGCGCTCCGTGCGCTCACCCACCGGAGGCAGTCCCTGCCGGCCGGTCGGTGAAAGGCTCGGTGTGCACCCGTACGGTGTTGGCCGCGGCCACCGCCCGGTGCGTGGCGAGCTCGGCCGTCTCGGCCTCCGCGTAGACGATGCCCGCGTACCCACGGCTGTCCGCCAGATGTTCGACGGGGTCGCCCACCCGCTTGACCGGATACCACGCCGGTGCCCCAGGCAGTCCCGTCAGGCGGTCGAGCCCGCTGACCCCGGTCAACATCCCTGGGGCGTCGGGGTAGCTCAGCACGAAAGCCACGGCAGGGCCGCCCGGCAGGTCCGCGTCCATCAGGTGGGGGCGCCTGCCGAGCGCCATCTCGATCATTGCCTCGTACACGTTGTATCCGAGGGCCCGGCACATCCCCTCACCGACGAGTGCGCCTCCGATACGGGGATTGACCTCGACGACCTCCGGGCCCGCTGCGGTGAGTACGAACTCCACGTGCGCGAAACGGTCCGTGTACCCGATGGCGGTCAGCACATCGCCCAGCCATTTCTCCAGCGAGGCGTGCTGGCCTGCAGGAAGGCCGACGGGGAACGCGGTGATCTCCTCGCGGAACCGGGGTTCCGGCGACATCAGACGGCTTGAGACGCCGAGCAGCCGTGTCCGCCCATCCCAGGAGAGGATCTCCGCGCTGTACACGGGCCCGCCGAAGTACGGTTCGGCGAACAGCCGTCCCATGAGTGACCGCCCCGCCGCTTGTGCCAGAGCAGCGTCCAGCTCGGGTTCATCCCGCACCAGCCAGACGTTCTGACTCCCGGTGCCGGCGGTGTCCTTGACGACGGCGGGCAGACCGGTCTCCTTCAACAGCACCTCCCGGAGCTCTGAGAGGGAACCGACCGGCTCCACCGCTCGCCCGCTCGTGAGCCCTGCCTCGTGCAGCCGGTTGCGTACTGCGGCCTTGTCCCGGGCAAGCCGGAGGACGGCCGGATCGAGTCCGGGCAGGCCCAGGTGGGCCGTGAGTTCCGCGCCGACCAGCGTCCAGGTGTCGGTGGAACTGATGAGACCTCGCAGACCGGGTGTCCCGCGCAGCAGGTCCGCCAACCCGTCCGTGTCGAAGGTGTCGGTATCCACGACGTCCAGCGCATCGGCAGGGAGCCGCTCGAGCTCGTACGCGTAGTACGACGGATCGCGGGTCAGCAGCAGCAACCGTTCGCCGAATGCGTCGGCGGCGCGTACCAGATGTCGGAGTCCGAAGGTGAGCGACTCCAGGCAGACCACACTCACGCGGCCCGCTCCTTCCTGTGCGTGGGAGCAGGGGTGCGCTGCCATGCCATGGTGGACCACGGCATGGTCATCTCCTCGGGCCCGGGCACCTCGACAGGTTTCAAGGCCGCGAGGTCGAGTGACTCCTTGTGCCGGGCGAAGACCCTCTCCACGTAGCGGTGGCCCGTGTCGGCGCCGATCACCATGTGCAGGCGGTCGGGATGGCGGCGCGCCTCGTGGGACGCCGCCAGGTATCCGGCTCCGGTGGACAGCCCGGCGAAGACCGCGTGGTCACGCAGGAGAGCGACCGCGCCGGACATCGCGTGCGTGAAGTCCATCCAGTGCACGCCGTCGTAGAGGTGATGGCGGACGTTGTCGAAGACGATCGAAGACCCGATGCCGGCGATGATCGCCTCCGGGTCGTGGTGGTCCTGGCTGCCGAAGGTGACGCTGCCGAACGGTTGTACGCCCACCAGTCGGACCGTGGGATCGGTCCTTCGCAGGTGTTCCACGATGCCGCCGGTCGATGCGCCGGAGCCCACGCCGCCGACCACGGTCAGCGGCCGGCCGGGGAAGGCCGCCGCTATCCGGTCGGCGACGCCGTGATAGCCGAGGTAATGGATGTCGTCGTGGTACTGGCGCATCCAGTGGGTGTCGGGATGCTCGGCGAGGATCTCCTTCACCCTGCGTACCCGTAGTTCCTGGTCGAGCTTGAGATTTCGCGATGGCCTGACTTGCTCCACGGTGGCGCCGAGAATCTCCAGCTGGGCGAGCGTGGTGACGTCCACGGTGGTGGACGCCACGATGTGGCATCGCAGGCCGTACCGGTGGCAGGCCAACGCGAGGGCGTAGGCGTAGATACCGCTGGAGCTGTCGATCAGGGTCTGTCCGGGGCGGACCGTGCCACGATCGAGGAGATGACCGACGGCCGCCAGCGCGGAGTAGATCTTCATCGACTCGAAGCGGATCAGGACCACCGTGTCGGTGAGCCTGACGAGGTCGGGGGCCTTGAGGGCGTCGGCGATATGGGGGTGGATCATCCGTATCCTCCTTGGACGAATGAGCACTGGTAGCCGAGTGAACGGAAAAAGGCGGACAGGTCGGACTTGCGGTGCGCACCCAGGCGCCGGGGGAAGAGATATCCGATCAGGCAGCCGGTGTGAGCGACGAAGATCCCGTCCGCACCGAACCGCTCCCGGTGGGAGAGCAACTCATGGAAGTGGACCTTGGGGAGAACCTCCTGGGACAACGCGGCGCTGGTCGTCGCCGCCCGGGCGACGGCGGCCGGATCACCGGAGCCGAAACCCTTGAGGAGATCGGCCAAACACCGCTCGTACTCCTCGCCTCGCCGCCGGTAGTGCTCCAGCAGCGAGGTGGTGACGGCGGCGGTGTCCACCGTGCCGGGTTCCGTGACGAACGCGGTGTGGAAGCCGAACGCGGTGCCCAGGCGCCGGACCACCCGGTGCCTGCCGCTCAAGTGGAGGGCGAACTCGTCGAGGAAGACGCTGTCGGCCCGCTCGATCGCAGCGAGAATGCCGAGGACCACTTGTTCGTCGTAGGGCACGGAGAAGAGACGGAACAGGCAGCGCAGAGTCGCGACGATGTCCGCGGTCGAACTGGCCATTCCCACACCCACCCGAAGGTCGGAGTGGGTGCTCCAGAGGCCCGTCGGCAGGGTGAGCTCGAAATGGTCCAGGAAGAGACGCGCCGCCCTCGCCGACTTCTCCCCGAGACTCGACAGATCCGACGGCCCGGTACCCCGCGTGAAGTGGACCCAGGAGTGACGGTCCACAGGAAAGGAGACCAGGGCGATGTCCGGTGCGGTGCCCGCGCGCAACGGGCCCTGGTACAGCTCACCCAGAGTCCCATGGCAGACGCCGGACACGGTGACGGGCGCCCTGCTTCGGTCCTCGCGGGGCTCCCCGGCAAGAGTCAGCACCGCTCGCCCCGGGTGCGCCGGCAGTGGATGGCCGGACTCCCGGCACGGACGACGTAGCTGCGTCTGGTCAGCAACTCGTTCTCCTCCTGGTCCCGGGCCATGAACACCGACCAGGGAGGAGGACGCGGCCATGGTGCACCGTGCAACCGTCCGTACCGCCAACCCAGTCCTCGAGGTCGCCGTGCACAGCCCGTGCGACGCACGGGCGCAGTTGGCAGGTCTCCGGACTCGTGGGCGCGCTCACCGGAAACCCGGCGGGCATCTGTCAGCCGTCGCCTTCTCGGACCTCGCACGGGCCCGGTGCTGCGATGGCTCTCGTTCCCACTCACCGTTGCGGGACAGTCCCGGATTCCCACCGGGTTCCCTCTTGCGTCGCGCTACCGCACATGTGGATGGACGGGAGGCGCGAACCGACTGCGCGTCTCACCCTAGGGGCGCTCGCAGCTCTGCGACAGGGGCACACGGGCGGTTGGCCTGATGCGGCTGGTGCGTGGGCAAGCGTGCGTGCCCTGCGAGGTGGCACTTCGGGTAACACTGAGGAGTGTTCCCTTTTCTCAGCGCGTCTGCCAACAGCACCGACGGACAGTTCGGTCCATGGCAAAGGCGATGCCCGGGCCGTTGTGATGCTCTGGCCGGAATGAGCCTCCGTGTCTCCGGCTCCTCCAACGACACACTGATCGCTCCTGCGACATGCGCGCACTGCCACCCGGGGGACGGTGCCCAGAGGGCCAGGAATGCTGTCATAGAAAGCGCCTGACGGCCAGGAAGGTCCGAGCTGCCGACGCCTGACCTGCATTCCGCCTGTCGTGTCGCCCTGCGCACCGAGGGGCGACCGTGGTGGTCATGCCGTGCATGGCCGCCGCCGGCACCTCCTGGAGGTACCTGCTGAGCCAGGCATTCGGCTGCTCGGCGCTGTTGTGGGCGTGGGGCACGGTCATGGTCGGACTGCTGCTGTCCGGGCAGCACCCGTTGGCCGCCGGGCTTTCCGCAGGCACCGGAGCGGTGCATCAGGCCCGGCCGGCGGCCACGGGCGTCCGGCGCATGCGAGGATGGCCGATGACAGGGCGACGGCGGTCCGAGGAAGCCGGTGAGAATCTGGCGCGGTCCCGTCACTGTGATCGGCGAGCGGATCCCAGCAGTTCCGCCATCCTCACGGGTGGGAAGGATGGGACGAGCCCTGACCCGAGAGCCAGGAGACTCACGCGGTCGCCTCCTCGATGGACGCCGGGGCGGATCTCCCCGGAGAGAGGGCGGTTCAGCGTCCCTGAAAAGCCGGATGCAGAAACGTCTGACGACGCTGTAGTGACGGGGACAGCGGTCACCCCAGTGCCTTGCCGAATCGTCGTTTGCCGAGATTGTTGTTGCGGCACCGCCAAGGTGCGGGGAATCGATCACGCCGCGCAGACGGCGCGTCTGCGCTCGGATGCACCAGTACGGGTCTCCGCCTGCCTCGACGTCTGCGCCCAGGCCAACGTCGTCGTGGTCCAACCTTCCGCTGCCGGCCGAGCAGCCGGTGCCAGGCCGGTATGGCTCGGGCTCGTCAATGATCCCCGAGCCACGGAAGACATAGCGGCCTGGGTACGCGCCGGCGGCCCAGGCGTCGCTCCTAAGCCCGAGATGCTCGACCTGTACGCTTGCCCGCCGCTGCGGCACCGCGCGGTCTCCTGGAACGTCGGTCCCACCGAAATGCATCTGTCGAGCCCGCTTGTGCAGTGAGGACTCCTCTTGTGTCCTTCTCCGAGACGGCGTCACGCAAGGAGGCAGTCCCCATGAAGGATCTCGTTCGGGCACCCGGGGTGGTTGTGGCTGCGGCTTTGGACGATGTGGCAGCCATCGGAGGCTTCTTCGCCCTGCGTGTCGGACGCTGCGACGAGGGCTGGCGTCCTGTGGACCACTTCTACAGCAGTGGCTTCGCCGACCTGTCCACCGCAGTTGCCAACCGATACCGCACCACCGAGCTGCGTGTCGGAGTCTCCATCGCTCACCTCGGGCACGCCGCCCGTCTCTGGTCGCCCGTGCTGGCCTGCGTGCTGCTCCATGGGATTGTGCTGGACCTGAGCGAGTTGCAGCGCGCCGACGACAGTTCGGAGCTCAGGCTGCCCGAGCCCGCCGGCTGGTACGCCGACTCGCTGTCCGACAGGACAGGGAGTCTGTACGCCGAGGTGATGCACCACCTCGACGCTCTGGGCACCGGCCTTCGCGTCAAGGTCGCTCCGCGCCTGCTCGACGGCAACGCCGCGTCCGCATTGGTCGGCTCGGCCGGCGTGCTGCTGTCGGCCTACCCACAACTGCGTGCTGCGCTCGGCGAACTCGTGACGGACCTGCTCGGTAGGGGGCGACTTGTCGGTACGGGGCACGTGACCGGGCCGGACCTGGCCTTCACCCGTCGTAGCTGTTGTCTCTACTACCGCACGCCAACCGGCACGAAATGCGGGGACTGCTGTTTCGCAAGCTGAAACCCGAGTGCTGCACCAGTGCACCGGACCAACGACGGGTGAGGGGTGTGGTGGTGGGCTGGGTCCGAGCGGGTGGTCGTCACTCGTGCGAGCCTCTCAGAAGTCCCAGCCGTCAGCGGCGGCGTAAGTATCCCCGGGCCGTCGGTGCTTAGGCCGTGCCCTACATGGTCAGTTTGAGGAACCGTTTGTAGCAGCAGAGAGCGGCTGCTAGTCCGAGAAAGGCCAGGTAGTTGCCCGGTTTCCGCTCGTAGCGGTGGTTGAGTCGGCGGTAGCCGGTCAGCCAGGACATGGTTCGTTTGCCGTAGAACCTGAGCCGGGCGGGTCGCCGGTGAGCGACCCGCCCGGTTCTTCCGCCCCCGCCCGAACCACCGGTGCCAGTAGAAAGAACATCCCCCGAGTTCGTGGGAACTCGCATGCCTTGCCCGACGACTATGTACTGAAGGCTCTGACACCCCTGCCTGGCACGTTCGGTGTGCGCGACTACGAGAAGCCGAGCGGCTCGCTCAGGGCCGGGGCCTCCGACCTATTCGACAGGTGTCAGTTCGACGGCGTCAGGGGGACTGTAAAACCTGCTGGGGTGGCAGTCGTCCCCCCGGGGCAGCCGAGGATCGCAGCGTCCTGCGCCACTGGGAAGCGCCGGCTGGCGACGTGCTGGCGGTTGCCCTCCGGGGCGACCGGGGATCACAAACGCAAGATCACGTTATTAGCCTCGCGCTTCATGAAAGCGCGAGGCTAGCGTCGCGCGGTTTGGCGTCTGGCGCTGGGCGTCGACCGGGCGAGAGGCCAGGTCGTGCGGGCGCGCATGACGGCACCGGACGTTGCTGCAGCGGGCCCGGGGCTCGTACTCGGCCGGGAGGCTGAGTGCCTGCACCGTGTGCTCCCTCGAAGTATGTGAGGCGGCCGGCGCAAGCCTCACGAAGCGACTGACGGTGCGTCAGAAAAGTCAGCATTGGGTCAGCATTGGTACTGAAAAACCTGCTGACCCCTGCCCGAACCTGCGACTGGTTGTAATCTGGACGCACCGCCCTTGACCTGCAAATACGCAGGCAGGGAGCCTAGTGGACGGAGCGCCCTCGTGATGCGTACAATGTTCAAGTCCAAGATCCACCGAGCCACCGTGACCCAGGCCGACCTGCACTACGTGGGATCCGTGACGGTCGACGCCGACCTGATGGACGCCGCGGATCTGCTGCCCGGCGAGCTCGTGCACATCGTGGACATCGACAACGGTGCCCGCCTCGAGACGTACGTCATCGAGGGGGAGCGCGGCTCCGGTGTCATCGGGATCAACGGCGCTGCGGCCCACCTCGTACACCCCGGTGACCTGGTCATTCTCATCAGCTATGCCCAGGTCGACGACGCCGAGGCCCGCGCGCTGGTGCCGAGCGTCGTGCACGTCGACGCGGGGAACCGCATCATCGCTCTGGGAGCCGACGCATCCGCCCCCGTGCCGGGCACCCGGACCGAGCGCAGCCCGCAGGCGGTCCCCGCGCGGAGCTGATCCGCCCGAGTGCCCGCCGTACGGGGGAGTGCTCGCCACGGCGGCGGAGAGTGACACCGCGGTGGAGATACGGGACGACGGCGTGCGAGGGTGACGTGGCCGCGGGGTACATGGCGTAGTTCGCGATGTACCCCGAGCCCGTTGCTCTCGTACGCCGCGCACGCCGTTGTCGATCCCGGGCCCGAGGGCGGTGCCGGCGTCCTCGCGCGGGAGTTCTACGCTAGGGCGGCCCGCGAGGAAGCTCTCGTCGTGCCCCCGGCCAGTGGGCCCGGCGTCATCCTGGGACAGGCTCCGCGGCCCCGGGAGAACTGTGCGCGGCGCCGAACGGAGGTTCGGCTCGCACCCCGTGCTGTTCCGAGGGCGCCCCGGGCCGGAGGATCCTGGTAACAGGAGTCGCGGAGCCCACGTGTGGACTCGGCAGGCGAGGGCAGCCGCACGGGGAGACGGTGGAGATGAGATCCACTCGTCCTGTCCGTCGCAGTTGGAGGACCGAGATGACGCACCCGAATCCCGACCCCGTACCGCCCGCGCCGACGCCCCCGCCCGTGCCCGGGCCGCCGACACCGGTGCCCTCCCCGCCGCCCGTACCGCCAGGTCCTGTGCCGCCCGGCCCCGCGCCCGACCCGATTCCGCAGCCGCCGGACCCGAACCCCGAGCCGGTACCCGAGCCGGAGCCCTCGCCCCAGCCGGCGGGATGAGCCGGAGACTCCCCGGGGACGCCCGTAGAGTCCCTGGGGGCGTCGGCGTGACTCAGCCCGCTCTCCGCCGCTGAGTCCGGTGACTGCGCCTCGCGTGTCGTGGCGGCGCGCAGTCCGCCGGGCTCCCGGGCGTGGGCCGTGATGCCCCCGGTGAGCAGCACGGCCCGGTGACGCGGTCACCGCCCCGGAGCCCGTGGAGCGGACTTGTCCGGCCGCCGTTCGGCCCGCAGCCGTCGTAGCGCGGGAGCACAGGGGCGGAATCCGGAGCCGGCGTGACCTGCCGGACGCGGAGTCCCAGGTGCCGCCTCGTCGGTGGGCTCCGGCATTCGACGATTCCCCGTGGTTCCTGCTCAGGCGTGCGGCAGGACCGGCTGATCCGTAGCGGAACCGTTGCGCGACACGACGAAGGCGACGGAGGGAAGTCGGTACGCTCCCCCTTGGCTTCGCGGCTCCGGCAGGGGCCGAACTGCCGAGACCAGGGGATGGTTCATCATGAGCAGCACACCTTCCGCCCACCTTTTCAAGCCGCTCCAGGAGGGCGATCCGGCTGTCGTGGGCGGTTATCGCCTGGCGGCCGTACTGGGCACGGGTGGCATGGGCAAGGTGTACCTCTCCCACACGCCGGGCGGCCGGCCCATCGCGCTCAAGGTGATCCGGCCCGAGTTCAGCGAGGACCCCGAGTTCCGGCGGCGGTTCAAGCAGGAGGTCCACGCCGCGCAACGGGTGCAGGGTCTGTACACGGCGCCGGTCATCGACTCCGACACCGACGGTCCTCAGCCCTGGCTCGCCACCGCCTATGTACCGGGCCCCTCTCTCGCGCACGCCGTGGCCCAGCACGGTGGGCTGCCACTGCGCAGCGTGCTGCTGCTGACCGTGGGAGTCGCCGAGGCGCTCCATGTGATCCATGGCGCGGGCATCGTCCACCGCGACCTGAAGCCCGCCAACGTGCTCCTGGCCTCCGACGGCCCTCGCGTGATCGACTTCGGTATCGCCCGCGCGGCCGACGCCACCGCACTGACCGGCACCGGCGTCAGCGTGGGCACCCCGGCGTTCATGGCGCCCGAGCAGGCGGCAGCCGGCACGGTCACCCCCGCCACCGACATCTTCGCCCTGGGGCAGATCGCGGCCTTCGGGGCGATCGGCTCTCCCGCCTACGGCGACGGGTCGTCGCACGCGGTGCTCTACCGGATCGTCCACGAGGATCCCGACCTCAGCCGGCTGCCCGCGGAGCTGCTGCCTCTGGTGACCCGCTGCCTCAGTCGTGACCCGGCCGGCCGGCCGGGCCTGACGGAAATCATCGAACTGTGTCACGCGCTGTCGCCCGACGCACTGCGCCAGGGTGAGGACTGGCTGCCGCAGGCGGTCACCGGATCCCTCACCGAACGGCTGCGACTGCCCGAACCGGCGAGGACCCCGCCGCCGCAACCCGCCGTCGCGCCGACACCGACCCAGTTCTCCCCGCGGAATCCGGCGCCGGGTGTGGTGAACCCGTATGCGCCGACAGGGTTCGCCACCCCCTCCGCGCCGACGCAGAGCGCACCGGGAGTCCCAGGGCCGGGGCCGGTGCCACCGCCGGGGCACCCGATGCACCCCCCGCAGGGCCGCCCCACCCCGGCGCCCGGCTACCCGGCACCTTCCGTGCCCGCGCCGGGCCACCACACACCGCTCCCCGTCTCCCAGGCTCCGTACGCGCCCCCGAAGCCGAAGCGGACCGGGCTGATCGTGGCCGCGTCGGTCGTGGGCGCGGTCGTCCTGCTGGGAGTGATCGGTTCCCTGCTGCCGGACGGGACGGGCAAGGACAGCGGGGCCAAGTCCCCCAGCAGTAGCAGCGCCGGCGGTTCGAGCGGCAGCGGCAGCGGCACTTCGGAGGAGGGCCGGAAGAGGGCGGATCCGAAGCCGGTCTCGTACAAGGGCATCGACCTGACGGAGGGCTACGAGATCATGCTCGCCGACAGCCCGCCACGCCCGATCGAGAGCGAGGACGCAGCCTACGGCGACGGAGATCTCTACTTCAACGTCGTGAATTTCCTGGAGGAGTCGGCACTCGGCACCGCCAACGGGAAGTTCGTCCTGCTGAACAACACGCGGCAGGGCTCCCTGGAGACCTGCCGCACGGAGACGCGCTACACCGAGAGGATCGACCTCGACCAGCTCAGCGACGGGTCGGAGATCTGTGTGCTCAGCAACGCCGGCCATGTCGCGGTAGCCACCTACCGCGGCAAGTCGGGCGAGGACGGTCCCGGCTCGTACGTCACCATCGACCTGCAGATCTGGCGCAACGCCGAAGAGGCCGAAGAAGGCTGACCCCCGCGTCCGCATGACCACGCTCGTCCCTGCCTTGACCGAACAACCGGAGAACGCTCCTGAACCGCGCCGATGGGCCCTGTCCAGGGTCCAGCGGGCCACGGAGGGAAACATTCGCCAGAGGGGCAAGCGTCTCGGGCCGTGTCCGCGTCTCCGCCTCGATGACTGGGCTGTTCCAGGCCCCCGGACAAGGCGGGAGACGCCTCGGAGAGGCGTGGGTGTGCGCCTCGCGGAGCGAACACCGCTTGACCTTGACACGGTGAGAGGGTCTTCACTGTGGCCGAGGAGGTGAGCCCCGATGACCATGCCGGAACAGGACACGGATACGAAAAGAGCTCTCCGGAGACTGGGGGACAGCAACTCGTCGGTGAGACTGCGGGCAGCGCTGGCGGCCGGGACGGCCCCTGACCCGCGCTTCGTCGACAAGCTCATCGAGCGATGTGCGATCGAACCCGAGTTCTTCGTACGCGAGATGCTCACATGGGCGCTCACCCGCCACCCGGCGGCAGCGACCGTCCCCGAGCTCATCGAGGAAGTCCGCTCGGAAGGTGCGCAGGCGCGTAGTCAGGCGTTGCACACACTGTCGAAGATCGGGGACCACCGAGCGTGGCCGGTGATCACACGGGCACTGCTGTCCGACGCCGACGACGAGGTGGCACGGAGCGCCTGGCGGGCAGCGGTCGTGCTCGTGCCCGAGGGAGAGGAGCACGAGTTGGCCGCAGTACTGTCGGCACAGTTCGGGCGAGGCGGACGAGATACACAGATGAGCCTCAGCAGGGCGCTGACAGCACTGGGCGAGGTGATCCTGCCGACTCTGCGCGTCGCGATGACGGACGCCGACCCTCGCGTGCGAGCGCACGCGATCGCCACGGAGAAACTGCTGCGTGAGCCGGACACCGGGTTCGAATTCGCGATCGAGGAGGCGAAGCGCATCGTGGCCCTCGACATGATCGGCCAGGAGGGGTGACAGACGGTGCTGATCGGTGAGGTGGCACGGCGGGCCGGGGTCAGCGCCCGTATGCTCAGGCACTACGAATCGCTGGATCTGGTGCGCCCGACGGGTCGCACCGCCGCCGGCTACCGCCGGTACACCGCCGAGGACATCCGGCGGATCTTCCACATCGAGAGCCTGCGATCACTGGGCCTGTCGCTGCGGGACGTGGGACGCGCGCTCGACGAGCCCGGTTTCACGCCCTCGGAGCTCGTCGACGACCTCATCCGCCGGACACGGGAACGCATCGCAGGTGAGACGGAACTGCTCACGCGACTCCGCCGGATCGGTGCCGCGGAACCCGCCGACTGGGAGGACGTCCTCCAGACGACCGCGCTCCTCCAGGCGTTGGGGTCGAAGAGTGCCGGCAGACGCCAGCGTGCGGCCCTCTCCTCGGTCGACGAGGTTCCGGTGCCGGTGGAAGCGCTGGTCGAAGCAGTGCTGAACGAGACGGACCCGAACGTCGCCGGAGCCCTTCGATGGGCTCTCGCACAGGCGGGTGACGGGGGATGGGCTCTCCTGGCGGAGGGGCTCGGCTCACCGGCGGCCGAGGTACGGAAACGGGCCGTGCAGGCCCTCGCCGAGATCCCGGACGACGAGGCGACCGCATTGCTGCGGGGCGCCCTCACGGACCCCGACCCCGTCGTCCGAGGACACGCGGCGCCGGTGCTGGGGGCACGCGGAGTGGCCGAAGCGATCCCGACGCTCCTCGACATGGTTGCCGAGGAGACGAACGCCGTCGACGCGGCCGACGCGTTGAGTGCGCTGGCCGGCCGGCCGGCGACGGCGGAGGTGATCGCCACCAGGCTCGTCGAGCTCCTCGCCCCGGGCACCGCCGGACCGTCCGCGCGCCGACGGCTGGCAGAGGCGCTCGCGGACATCCCGGGGCCCACAGCGTCACGCGCCCTCGCCGGCCTGTCACACGACGAGGACCGGACGGTCGCGCTCACCGCGGCATACGTTCTCGGGCTGCGTGACACGCACTGACAGGTCCCCCCGAGCGACCGGGCACGGGGGGACCCGGGGGTACGTACGGTCCGGCGGAACACCTTCGGCCCCCGGGCCCCGTGTGCTCCGCGTCCGGGGCCCTCACCGCGTCTGTTCGGCCGTGGTGGCGGGAGCACCGGTGGCGGAGTCGACGAGGAAGCCGCCGGACTGGTGGTGCCAGAGCTTGGCGTAGGCACCATCGGTGTGCAGAAGACCGTGATGCGTGCCCTGCTCGATGATGCGGCCGTGATCGAGCACGATGAGGTGGTCCATGGCCGCGACCGTGCTCAGACGATGCGCGACGACCAGCGCGGTGCGGCCTTCCATCAGCTGCCAGAGGGCCTGCTGCACGAGGGTCTCGCTCTCGGAGTCCAGCGCGCTCGTCGCCTCGTCCAGCAGCAGGATCGGTGCGTCGCGCAGGATCGCCCGGGCGAGGGCGACCCGCTGCCGCTGCCCGCCGGAGAGTTTGACGCCGCGTTCCCCGACCATCGTGTCGAAACCCGCCGGGAGCTGGTCGGCGAACTCGGTGACGTGGGCCGTGTCGGCGGCCGCGCGGATCTCGGCGTCGGTGGCGTCCGGGCGGGCGAAGCGGATGTTCTCGCGCAGGGTGCGGTGGAACATGGCCGGCTCCTGGGGGACGTACGCGATCAGGTTCCGCAGGTCGGACTGGCGTAGTCGGCTGATGTCCTGACCGCCGATCAGGATGCGTCCGGATCGGACATCGGCCATCCGCAGCAGCAGCCGGGTGAGTGTGGTCTTGCCACCGCCGGACCGCCCGACGAGGCCGATCCTGGCTCCGCTCGGCACGTCCAGGTCGAGTCCTTCGAAGATCGGATCACCCCCGTCGTGGGCGAAGGTGACGTGCTCGAAGCGGACGGAGGCGTCCTGCGTGTTCAGTGGCTCCGGGGTCGCGGGGTCGAGCACCGTGGGCGGGACGAGGAGCAGCTCGGTGAACTGGGCGGCCTCGGTCATCGAACTCTCGAGACGACGGTAGATCTGATTGAACTCGAACATGATGCGGGTCGAACCGGTGTAGTACGTGAAGGCGACCACGATGGCCTCCACGCCGCCACCGCCGGCGCCGATGCCGACGGCGAGGAGCAGGCCCAGCCCGTTGGTGAGCACCGACAGCGGTGCGACGAGGGTGTCGATGCGCAGATTGCCGTAGTCCCATGAGCGCAGTGTCAGCCGCCGGGACTCCGCGACCCGCGCCCGGTGTTCGGCGGCTTCGCGTTCCTCGGCCGCGAACGCGCGCACGGTGTCCATGTTCATCAGTGCGTCCGAGACATGGCCGGACACCCGGGCGATCGCCTCCTCGCGCCGGTCGACCAGCTTCTGGCGGCGCCGGATGAGAGGCGCCGCGCATACGGCGGTCACCGTGATCATCGTCAGCAGGCCGGCCACCAGCAAGGGATCGTAGCTCCAGAGGATCACCGTGCCGAACAGGAGCGGCGCCAGGCTTCCGACGATGCTGAACGTGAGGGTGTCGACGAACTCCTCGAAGCGTGCGGCGAAACTGAGCACCCTCTTGGTCAGTGATCCGGCGAAGTTGTCCTGGAAGAAGGCGGCGTCCTTCGCGAACAGCTCGTCCATGCCGGTGACGTACAGGTGCTCGATACCTCGGGCGTCGACACGGTTGAGGCAGTGCAGCCCCACCCGCCACAGCGCTTCCGCCAGGAGCAGCACTCCGGCGAACACACCGACGTACGGGAGCGCCTCCCTGACGGCAAGGGCCCCGTCCTCGGAGATCCGGCCGACGAGTTTGGCGACGACCAGTGGCGCGACATACGTGATCCCTATGTTGCCGAGGGCCGGGAGCAGGAGCGCGGGGACGGAGAGGCCCCGCTGACGGGACAGCTCCCGCAGGTAGTGGCGAAGGGCGAGCCGGACCGGCCCCTTGTCCGCTTCGGTGCCGTGAGACTGCTGCGATCCCATGCCGACCTCATGTCGTTTCGCGGGCAGTTGCTCCGGATGCCACTGCCGGCGGCAGGTCTGCGCCCCGAAGACGCAGCACCGTGCCGGGCAGAGTGCTCGCCGCACGTCCGCGGCAAGCGGTCCGGGAGGAAGAGTCTTCCGTGGCCGACGGTCGGCGTCCAAGCGTTTTCAGGGGCACGGGCAGCACAGCGGCGCGTTCCGGCCTGCACGTCCACGTACCTCGCGCCGCGGGCGCACATGCGTGCACGGTGCTGGGCCCTGCGGGCACCGACCGCACTCGCGGCGGGGCCACACGCGCCGCACTCCCGCGTGAGCGCGCGGGTGGGCGCCAGAAGCGGGGAGCCGACGGAAGTGCGCGTTCCGGGGACGGCTCGTTCAGAGCGCCGGTTCCCACCCGAACAGGTTCTGCTCCTCGGGGATGAGGTGCATGGCCGCTTCCTCGGCGGACGCCGCCGCGCCGTCGATGCCGACGTCCTGGGCGGTGAGTGTGGAGGGCACGTGCCCGTCGCCCCCCTGAGTGAGCCTGCCTGCGCGGCCGGTTCCCGCTTCCGTGTCGTAGAACTCCCCGTCACCGCCCGCCGGATCTTCAAGACCACCGCCGGCAGGGTCGGCGTTCTCCGGGACCTCCCGGGTCAGGCGGCTGTCGAGAGATTCGCCCGCGTGTTGTTCAGCAGCGGTCGTGCCCTGGTCGTCGACCACCCAGGGCCGGTCCGGCGGGGAGTAGCCCTCGTCCAGGACGTCGGCGATCCCGGACGCGTCCAGGGTGTCTCCCGGTTCCAGCAGGTCATCGGGGTCCGATGCCTCCGGCTCCTGAGGCTGGTAGACGTCATCCCCCCGGTCGCTGTCAGTCATGGCGCATCCCTTTCTCCGGGTCCCCTGAATGTAATTCCACTCCGGTCGGGCGAGGGGCGCAACGGAAGCCGGCTCGCTGATGCCGGTGGCCGGGAGCTGGGTGGGGGAGACGGGCAGGCTGCTGCCACCTCCTGCGGTGAACTGCGGCGTGCGGCCCTCGCCGGAGCGTTCCTGACGCAGCCCCGGGCACCGGTCTGCGACGAGAGCGCCCCGTGCACTCGGTCCCGTCACCAGACGCTCCCTGCTCGGCCTGCTCGCCGCGCTGATCCGACGGCAGGACGCTCCGGCTGCCGTCCTGACCACGCACGAGCTCGGCACCGCGGCGCCGGCGACGCGTGTGGGCGTGCCGGGCCCGGGAGAGGTGGTCGAGGAGGGCCCGCGGAACAGACCCTGCCCGTCCCCCGGCACCCGTTCACGGCCGCACCGCTCGAAGCCTCACAGAGAGGGGGGCGGGGGCCGACGTACGCCCCTGAGCGGAATCCGGACCGTCCGCGCGGACGTACACTCGGCTCCATGGACGACACCGGTGTCACGGGGCAGGGCCTGCACCAGGCCGTTTCCGGTGCGCCCGCGAGCTGCCGCGCCGTCCTGCACGGACACGGCTAGCGGCCTCCAGCGCTCCGCCACCGGTCCGGACGACGCCGGCCTGCCCGTCCGCCGCGCTTCCGCGCCTCACGTGACCACGGTGCGTACTGCTTCCACACCGCACACGCCCGACCTCACCACCGTTGCTTCGGCGCACCGCCGTCGCGGCGTTCCGGCGACGGCCGCATCACGGCTCGAGCCACCCTCGAAGGGACCACCTTGAAGCTGAGCGAGCTGCTGACCGGACATGACCACCGCATCCTCCAGGGAGACCCGGAGAAGACGTGCATCACCGCCGGGACGGCTTTCGACGTGGACCGGGTGGCACCGGGATCGCTGTACATCGCCGTGCCGGGACACCCCGAGGGCGGCCCGGACGTGGTCGCCCCTGCGCTCGCCCGGGGCGCCGCGGCGGTTCTCGTGGAGTACGGCTGCGCGTTGCCCACGACGGCGGATGACACCTGTGTCGTGGAGGTGCCGGACGCCCGGATCGCGGCCGCCGTCGTCGCCTCGCGCTACTACGGCGAGCCGGGGCGGCGGATGAACATGGTGGCGATCACCGGCACCAACGGGAAGACCTCCGTCTCGTACATGGTCGAGTCCGTGCTGCGGATCTCCGAGGGGGTGAGGGCCGGGGTCATCGGCACGGCCGGGAGCCGCGTCGGCGACGAGTTGATCCCCATGCCCCGGTCGGTACTGACCACTCCGGAATCTCCCGACCTGCAGTATCTGCTGGGGTGCATGCGCGACCGCGGGGCGGGCACCGTGGTGCTGGAGGCAACGTCCATGGGCCTGCTGACGCACCGGGTCGACCGTACCTTCGTCGACGTCGGGGTCTTCACCAACCTGAGCCAGGACCACCTGGACGACCACGGGACGATGGACAACTACCGGGACGCCAAACTCCGGCTCTTCCAAGGGCTGTGCGGGCACGCCGTGGTCAACGCGGACGATCCGGTGAGTGCCCGTATCGAGGCGGTGATGCCGGGCGCGGTCACCACGTACGCCCTTGACACCGAGGCCGACTACCGGGCCACCGACCTGGTCGTCGACGCCTCGGGCACCCGCTTCACGCTGCACCACGACGGCCGCAAGTACCCGGCCGCCATCTCCGCGCCCGGCAGGTTCTCCGTGTCCAACGCGCTGGCCACGGTGGCGGCCTGTCACACCCTGGGCCACGGCCTGCCGGGGCTGGTCGCCGCGCTCGAACGGATGCCGCAGATCCCGGGCCGGTTCGAACGTTTCACGACCACCGACGGCACCTCGGTGATCGTGGACTACGCCCATTCCCCGGACTCGCTGAACAAGGTGCTCAGCACCATCCGCGGTTTCGCCCGTGCCGAGGTCATCACCGTCTTCGGCTGCGGCGGGGACCGGGACACCACCAAGCGCGCGGAGATGGGGACGATCGCCGGAACACACTCCGACCTGTGCGTTCTGACCTCGGACAACCCGCGCAACGAGGATCCGGAGGCGATCCTGGACCAGGTGGCCCCGGGCATCGCGGAGACCGGCACGCCGTACGAACGCTTCGTCGACCGCCGCCAGGCCATCGCCTTCGCACTGTCGGCGGCCGGGCCGAAGGACATCGTCCTGATCGCAGGCAAGGGCAGCGAGCCCTACCAGATCGTCGGTGAGGCGCTCCTGCCGTTCAGCGACATGGCCACCGTGCGGGAACTCGCCGGGAGCTGACCTCGGGGAACGGGCCGTTCCGGCCCGGAGCGGGACGCGCCCGCGCCCTTCGGAGCCCTCAGACCCGGGGGCCACTGCCGGGTACCGCCGTCGTACGGAACCGTGCTCGGTAGGCGGTGGGCGACACCCCCAGCACGTGCTGGAACGCCCTCCGCATCGTCTCCGCGGAGCCGAACCCCGCCCCCTCGGCCACCGAGTCCACCGGGTCGTTTCCTCCGGCGAGCAGGGCCTGTGCCGCCTCCAGGCGCACGGACTCGACGTACTGGCCGGGGGTCACCCCCGCCTCCGCGCGGAAGAGCCTCCCCAGATGACGGGCACTGACTCCCGCGCCACGGGCGAGGGTCTCCACATCGTGCCGCGCTCCCGGGTCGGCGCCCACGGCGTCCATCACCCGGCGGACGACGGGATGACCGGGTTCACGCGGCGCGAGCCGCGCGCTGAACTGGGACTGGCCGCCCGGCCGCGCCATGAACACGACCAATTCCCTGGCCACGGAACGGGCGACGTCCGCGCCGTGGTCCTGCTCGACGAGCGCCAGAGCGAGATCCATGCCGGCCGTGACCCCCGCCGAAGTGATGACGTCTCCGTCGCGTACGAAGACGGGGTCGCCCTCGACCGACACCGCGGGGTAGGCGGCGGCCAGTTCCCCGGCCAGCCGCCAGTGTGTCGCGGCCCGGCGGCCGTCGAGGAGCCCGGCCTCCGCCAGGAGGAACGCGCCCGCGCAGACCGAGGCCGTCCGCCCGGCGCGCCCGGCCAGTTCCCGTACCCGGCCCACCAGTTCCCGGTCGGCCACAACCTGCCGCCACTCACGGCGGCCCGGGACGAGCAGCGTCCCGGGACGAGGAGGAAGGCTCTCCAGCGGGCCGTCCACCCCGATCCTGACCCCTGCGGACGTCCGGACATCCTCACCCGTGAGGGAGACGGTCCGGACCAGGTAACGGGCGCCGTACGCGTTGGCCGTCGTGAACACCTCGGCGGGCCCGGTGACATCGAGCAGCTGTACGCCGTCGAACGCCACCACCGCGACCACATGTGCCGGGCCCCCCGGCAGGGACGTCACTCCGGCCACGGTGAGTCCAGAATCGTACGGACGAAGTCCCCACGCTCGAAGCCGGGAACGCAGTGCTGGAGCACATCGGCCTTGACATTGCCGAAAGCGGTCTCCGGTTTCGGGCGGATCCCCTCGGTGAACGCGGCCAGGATCCGCCGTTTGAAGTCCGGCCGCGGATGGAGCGCGACGATCGCGGCCCGGTCCGCGTCGGAGACGTCCTCGTATCCGATGCCGAGCACGTCGTACTCCACACCGGCCGTCACCAGTGCCACCTCGGGTTCCATGAAGGCGGGGATGCCCGGTGTGGTGTGCAGGGCGATCGCCGTCCACACCCGCCGCACGCTGTCCTCGGGCACGTCGTGCGACCGCAGGAACCGGCGAGCCTCGTCCGCGCTGTCCACCTCGAAGCGCCTGCCACTGGTGTGGAAGCGCTCTCCGAGCCCGAGGTCGTGGAACATGGCCCCGATGTAGAGCAGTTCCGGGTCGCAGGAGAGATCGCGCACCCGGCCCTGCAGAGCGCCGAAGAAGAACACCCGGCGCGAGTGGTGGTAGACGAGCTCGTCGGTCACGTCCCGCACCAGTGCGGTCGCCTCGGCGGCGAGTTTCGTGTCCGGTACCTGCACACCGGCCGTCGGCGAGTAGTCGGTCGTCATGATGTCACCCGAGGTCTCGTGGACGGGCCGGGTGCTCCGGCCCTTGTCACTCCAGGATCCGCGCCGGGGCGCCGTGCCGCCATGGCCGGAGGGCCGTACATCCCACAGATCCGGACAGGCGCCGCTTCGGAACGGGAAGAGGCGCCTCCAGCCATTCACCTCGCGACCGCGTCAGTCGTCGCGGTCCCGGTGTTGGCCCAGGGCGCCTCCCCGCTGCGAAGCTGATCACCGTGCCCGTCCGGCCGGGGGCGGGACAGTGGGGGAGCGGGAGTACGGATGACGGTGTTCACGACGCAGAACGGAGCGGTCGCGGGAGCCGCGTCCGTGCACGCCCCCGGAGTGGTCGTGCTGCGCGGGATCCCGTACGCCGCGCCACCGTTCGGCGCCGCCCGGTTCCGGGCACCGCGCCCGGCAGCGGCCTGGGACGGGATCAGGAACTGCGCCTCCTTCGGCCCCGTGGCCCCGCAGTCGGCGCGGCTGCCGGGAGCGCCCGCCTGGTCCCCCGGTGACGAGGACGTCCTCAGCCTCAACATCTGGACGCCCGGGAACGACGGCGACGCGCTGCCCGTACTCGTCTGGGTCCATGGCGGTGCCTGTGTCTTCGGCTCCTCTGCGCAGCCCGACTTCGACCATTCCGTTCGCCTTCGGCACCGTGGACGACGAGAGCGTCCACTTCCTCACCGGAGGGCCTCCCGGCGCCGCGGACCGCGAGCTCTCGTCGCGCATGACGCGCGCGTGGGCGGACTTCGCGGCCACCGGTGATCCCGGCTGGGCACCGATCGACGCGACGGGCAGCCCCGTACGGATCTGGGACACCGCTTCCTCGGAGGTGCCCAGCGGCCGGTGGGACGCGTTCCGTGCACCGTGGCGTGACTCAGGGCTGCCCCTGATCACCCCCTGACCTCCCGCGCCCACCGGGAGACCGGGGGGTGTCATTGGCATGGACCTGCCCGTCGAACTGGACTACAGTCCGTAGGCGATACCTCTGAGAGCGCTCTCAGAAGGCTCTTGGATGCTTCCTGTTCCACCCCCACGATGCTGGAACAACAGAAGGGGCAATCCCTTGAGACATACGACGATGGTGCGGACCGGTCTCTCCGCACTGCTCATCATCGGCGCCTGGGCGACCGCCGGACTCCCCCAGGCCTCGGCCGCCGATTCCCCCTCCGCCGGTCCCCAGGCCTCGGCCGGGATCCTCACGGCCATGCAGCGCGACCTCGGACTGACGAAAAGCCAGGCAGAGACGCGTCTCGCCGCGGAGAAGAGGGCGACAGCGCTGCAGGGAGAGGCGCGCGGTGCGGCCGGGACGTCGTACGGCGGCTCCTGGTTCGACGCGCGCAGCGGCAAACTGACGGTGGCCGTCACGGACAGCGCCAAGGCCGACGCCGTCCGGGCGACCGGGGCGCAGACCCGCGTGGTCGACCACACGGCGCGCGAACTCGACGCCGTCAAGGACGAGCTGGACACACTGTCCGCCCCTGACGGGATCAGCAGCTGGCACGTCGACCCCCGGGCGAACAGCGTCGTGGTGAACGTCGTCGCCTCCGAACTGGACGACAACGATGTCCGCGCGTTCATCGCCGAGGCGCGCGAGGCCGGCCCCGTCACGGTGAAGCAGACCGCCGAGGCCCCGCGGACCTTCGCCGCGGGAACCGTCGGCGGCGACCCCTACTACACCGGCAACGTCCGCTGTTCCATAGGCTTCTCGGTGCACGGCGGCTTCGTCACGGCAGGCCACTGCGGCCAGGCGGGCGGAGCGGTGAGAGGCTGGGACGGCTCGGCCATCGGAAACTTCCAGGGTTCGTCCTTCCCCGGCAACGACTACGCCTGGGTGAACGTGGGCAGCGGCTGGTGGACCGTCCCGGTGGTCCTGGGCTGGGGCACTGTGTCCGACCAGCTGGTCCGTGGCTCCAACGAGGCCCCCATCGGCGCCTCGATCTGCCGCTCGGGTTCCACCACCCACTGGCACTGCGGCAGAGTCCTCGCCAAGAACGAGACCGTGAACTACAGCCAGGGCGCCGTCCATCAGATGACCAAGACCAGCGTATGCGCCGAACCGGGCGACTCCGGCGGCGCGTTCATCAGCGGCGACCAGGCCCAGGGCGTCACGTCGGGCGGCTGGGGCAACTGCAGCGGCGGCGGTGAGACCTGGCACCAGCCCGTCAACGAGATCCTCAACCGCTATGGGCTGACCCTCCACACGGCATGAGGATGACACCGTCGGATCCTGCTGACCCGGCGGAAGCGTGACCGGTCTGCTGCGGCAGCAGGGTGGCCCCCTGCCGCAGCAGACCTCGGCTGCGCATGCCGGACGGGGGAGCGGCGGCACCGGAACGCGAGGTGCGCCGTCCGGACGTGGGTGGAGACCTGCGAGGACCACCCGGGGATACTCATGCGAATGCGGGCAACGAGTCCGTGTCCCGTCCGCGGAACTGCTACAGCGGTGACGCCCTCGAGCAACAACACGACGTGTGCACGACGTTCGTCAACGACATCACGAAGAGGATCCACGCCGTCGATGCCGGCCACCCGGTGACCTCGACCGACGCGTGGACGGGGGCGTGGCCTCCAGACGTCGGACAACGGCCAGGACCGGACCACCGTGCACACCGTCACCCGAGGCAACGGCGGTACCGACGCCACGGGCGAAGCGCGTTACGTGCGGGTGAAAACGCCCGTGCGCGGCACGCCCCGGGGCTGCTCGCTCCACGAGTTCGGCGTCCACCGGAGCCGGCCGCCCGCAGGAGCCGCCGCACCGCCCCGCTCCCCGCCGTCGGTGCGGCCGGGAAGTTCGCGGCGGGCCATGGATCGCCCGTGGCCCGCCGCGGATCCGCGCAGCAGGGCCGGGCGCGGTACCCAGGATGCGAACGCCGGGGGACGGAGCACCACGTCCCGACGCACACCCCTGGCCATGTCTCGACGCGCACCCTCAGAGGGGTCCCTCCGGGCCCTCGTCACCCGAGCTCAGCTCCTCGGCCCGCAGCGCGAGGTCCTGGAGCACATCGGCAGAGGACACGTCCTCCTGACCGGAGTCATGGATCTGGGCGAGCGCAATGAAGGCCAGCGTGAAGGCTCCGACCAACTGTTCGACCGCGCCGCCGACCTCGCGCCCCACCAGGGCGGCCATCTCCTCGACGGTGGCGTCGGAGGGGATCGCGATGTGCGGCATCGTCTCGTTGAGAAGACTCGTCACCATGTTTCCGCCCGCGTCCAGGTCGCCGCCACCCGTGTCCTCTTCGGCATGGCGCTGCATCTCGCCCGCCTCCGTGAGGATGCCGATCACTCGCTTGAGGACTTCACTCTGCTCCATACGGTGAGCATAAGCGCCAGGTCTCCCGTGCCTGACAGCCCACCGGTGGTGTGCCGAACGGCAGGCGCCCCGGATGCCGGCAGGTGGAGTTGCCGGCATCCGGGGGCCCGGACCTGGGCCCGGGAAGGGCTCAGGCCGCCTCGCGCGGCCTGTCGCCCGTGAACTCGCGGATCGGCTCCGCACGGCGCCGCCCGCTGGTCCTGACGGTGCGGCGCTGGGTCGTGTGGTCGACGTGTACCGGACCGAAGCGCTTGCCTCAGCCGTACGCCCACTCGAAGTCGTCCAGGAACGGCCGGGCGAAGTGACCGGCCGGCGGCGCGCCCTTGCCCACGGCACGCGCGCAGACGGCCAGGTGCTCCTCCGGACACCGCGTGCGCTCCGGGCCGTGCACCGAACCGCCGGGCCGGACGGCGTCCTCGTGGGCCGAGCCGTTCTCGGCGACACGGAACCGCCGGGCACCGTACTCCTCGGCGAGGCGCAGCGCCTGCTCCAGGCACTCGGCAGGGACCCCCGACCCACATGGCGGTGTGCCGGGCGCCGGGCGGCTGTGTCTGCCGGGTGCGGGGGACCGGCCTGTGCGCGTCCGCGGTGACGATCTGCCGGAAGCAGTAGTTCGGTCCGAGCCGGTCCAGCGGCGTCGCGACGGTCTCCGGGCCGCCCGGACGCAGAGGTGGTTCCACGCTGTACAGGCCGGGCACGCCCTGCGGGTGACCGCGGCCGCGGACGGGTCCAGCCGCCACCGGTTGATGCGGCTGTCGGCGCGCACGGTGGCGGCCGGATCCGCCGCGCTGCCGCTCACGGGCTCGATCGGGCTGAGGTTGTCGACGATGCCGACACGGGCGTCCGGGTCTTCGGTGACTCGTCGCAGCCGTCGGCTGCGACGGCGGGACGGGGGGAGGATGATCGCTGCCGCGGCTCTGAGCTGACGCATGAAAGGCGGCCCCTATCCGGGGAGGGCGCGGTCCGGGATCCGAACGGCCCTCCCCCCTTTAATTTAAGGCATAATTTAAGAACTGAGAAAAATGCGCGTCAAGGACCGGGGCCGGGGTATGTTGCCGGGGCGAAGGGAGCAACATGGCTGAGCGCAGCAGACGGACGGTGCGTGACCTGCGAAGGGGCAATCGAGCGCGGGTCTTGCAGCGGTTGTACTTCGACGGCCCGCTGAGCCGTCAGGAGCTGGGCCCCGTCACAGGGCTGAGTTCGGGCTCCATCAGCAACGTGGTCGCCGAGCTGGCCTCCGAGGGACTCCTCGAGGAAGCGGGCATCGTCGACTCCGACGGAGGGCGCCCCCGCACGCTGCTGCGGATCGCCCCCGGCGGGGGACTGTTCGTGGGCATCGACATCGGTGAGACCCGGGTGCGCGTCGAACTGTTCGACCTCTCACTGACGGAGCTCGCCCGCACCGACCGCCTGCTGGCCCAGCACGGATACGACGTCGAGCGCATCGTCGGCCATGTCCGCGCGGGTGTCCTCGACGTCCTGCGCGACGCGGGCGCCGACCCCCGCGCGCTGCTCGGCATCGGCATCGGGGTGCCCGGCATCATCGAACGCGGCGCCCCGGAGTCCGCGGGCGGCCCGGGTGCGGTCGTCCACGGCCAGACCATCGGATGGAGCGCCGTTCCCTTCGAGCGGCTGCTCCGCGAGGCCGTGGACGTACCTGAGGAGGTGCCGTTCTTCATCGACAACGGTGCGAAGACCCTGGGCCAGGCCGAGATGTGGTTCGGCGGTGGCCGCGGCGCCGGCACCGCGGCCGTCGCTCTGATCGGCTCGGGAGTGGGCGCGAGCGTCAACCGGGGTGACATCCTCGACGAGGACCTCTCCGACGCGGCCCTGGAGTGGGGGCACACCACGGTGCAACTACGGGGTCGCCGCTGCCGTTGCGGTTCCATAGGCTGCCTGGAGGCATACGCGGGCGCTGAGGCCATGCGCGAGCGCTGGCAGGAGGCGGGCTGTCCGCTGCCTCCGGACGCCGACGACGAGAGCGCCCTCGCCGCACTGCTGGCGGCGGCCTACCCGGGACCCGCCGGCGGCGCTCCGGACCCGGTGGCGGTCTCGATCCTCGACGAGACGGCCGAGTGCCTGGGCGCCGCCCTGGCCGACCTGGTCAATCTCTTCCTGCCGGAACGCGTCCTGCTCGGCGGCTGGGCGGGTCTGCTCATCGGTCCTCATCTGCTCCCGGAGATCCGCCGGTACGCCGGGGAGTACGCGCTCCAGCACGCGGTCGCCCGCACCACGATCGATCTGGGCCACCTGGGCCCGGACGCGGTCACGCTGGGAGCCGCGACTCTGCCCCTGTCCGACTTCCTGGCACGCGGCGGGACCCGTCCCGGGCCGAAGCCCCTCCCGGGCACCACGTCGGCCCGGAACCGCGTGACGCCGGGCCACAGCCGTACTCTGGCAGGCTGAGCGCGCAGGCGGGGGCGACGGGCAGGGAGCGGAACTGTGCTCAGGGCCGCCTGTCGCCAGGTCCTCGGACCTTCAGGCGGAATCCCTCATCACCAGCACCGTTTCGAAGACCACTGATGTCACCGGCCGGTCCGGCGCCGCCAGCCGTCCCAGCAGCAGCCCGGCCACCTCCGCTGTCACCTCCTCCACCGGCTGCCGCACCGTCGAGAGCGGCGGCCGACAGGACGAGGCGGCGCTGCTGTCGTCGAACCCACCACGGAGGCGTCCTTCGGGACACGCCTGCCGTGCTCCCGCAGCACCTGGCAAGCGTCCGTAGCCATCAGGTCGTTCCCCGCGGACACCCCGTCCGGGCCGGGACGCTCGGCCAGGAGGTGTTCCATCGCGGCTTCGCCGCTCTCCTGTGTGAACCGCTCCTCGACGAAAGGCGCAGGAGAGGCCCGTGCTGCGCCGGCGTTCCCTGGAAGCCTGCCGGCCTCTCCCGCCCGGCGGATATGTCCAGCGGGCCCGCTGACGGTGGCGAGCCGTCGGCAGCCGCGCGCCAGCAGGTAATCGGCGGCCGGCCGGGCACCGTCCCGGTGCACCAGATCGGCGCAGCTGATCCGGGCAGGCCCGGCAGGGCGCGCGTACAGCACGGCGGGCGCCCTGCCTCGGTGGTCAGACCCGGCAGGGGGCCCTGGGAGTGGCTCGAGACGATGAGCGCCCTGTCGGCGCTGCCCTGCCGCAGGTACGCCGCCACCTCGTCCCGCGCCCGCGGGGTCTGTGCGAGCACCAGCACCGGGTGCCTCCCTCGCGGCCGCAGACAGTTGACGACCCCTGTCACCGCCCGGCCGAAGAACAGGTCGGCGGAGCCCTGAACGGTGAAGGGCGCCTTCTCCGGCGGGACCGGCCCCCTCCGGGCCCGCCGCGGCCTTCGTACCCGAGACCACCAGCGCGATGGCGTCCGTGCGCCGGGGGAGCAGGGAACGAGCCGCGCGGTCGGACGCGTAGCCGGTGGCGGAAACCGCCTGCCGTACAGCCTCCTGGATCGCCGGACCGACGTTACGCACCCCGCTGATCACTCATGAGACGGTCGCGCGTGAGACGCCGGCTGCCCCCGTCACGTCCTCCAGGGCGGGCCGGTCCGGCCGCAGAGCATCCGTCATGACCGCCTTTACGGCATCGGGCGGACGAGGGACGGAGTGTTCTCCCTCCATGGCCGAAGAGGGGCGACCGGGAGCATCGGTCCCGCTCGCAGGGGTCGCACGCCGGAGCGCGCGGGCAGCAGGCGAAGACTGTTCACTTGTCACCGCCCGTCGTATGACCATAAGTTGGCGGCTTGTGACGTGTCCTACTGCAGTGGGGGAGCCTGATCATGGCCGCGAACGGTCGGCATCGCAGATACCAGCCCAGCCGGATCAACCGTGCTTCGCTCACGGTGACAGCGGGAGGCGCGGGCCTCGCGCTCCCGCTTCTCGCGGCTGCCCCGGCAGGAGCTGCCTCGGCTGACGTGTGGGAGAAGGTCGCCGCCTGCGAGTCGACCGGCAACTGGCACATCAACACGGGTAACGGCTACTACGGGGGCCTGCAGTTCACCCGGTCGACCTGGGCGGCCTACGGTGGCACGGCCTACGCCGCGCGTGCCGATCTGGCCACCAAGGACCAGCAGATCGACGTGGCCGAGAAGGTGCTCGACGGGCAGGGCCCGGGAGCCTGGCCGACGTGTTCCGCACGGGCCGGCCTGGAGCAGGGCGGCGACGCGCCGGACCTCGCCCCCCGGTCTACACGGCAGGTGGCCGCCCAGACCGGGGAGGACAAGGCGCCGCAGTCCAGCCCTGCGAAGAAGGCCCGCGACGCGGGGGCGGCGAAGACGTCACCGACCGCCGTGCCCGGTCAGCGCGAGTCCTACACCGTGGCACGCGGCGACTCCCTCTCCGGCATCGCCTCCGCCGAACGGGTCCAGGGCGGCTGGCAGCGGCTGTACACGGCCAACCGCGCCGTGGTGGGCGCCGACCCCGACCTCATCCTTCCGGGACAGAGGCTGACCCTCGACGTGGCGGGAACGCCGACCACGGAGCAGAGGACAGCACCCAGGACCACCGCGCCCAAGGTTCCGGAGAAGACCGCACCCGCGCCCGCCGCGCCGAAGGCCACGGAGAAGGCGGCTCCGAAGACCGCCACACCCAAGGCCACGGAGAAGGCGGTTCCGAAGACCGCCACACCCAAGGCCACGGAGAAGGCGGTTCCGAAGACCGCCACGCCGAAGACCAAGGAGAAGGCGAAGCCGGCCGCCCCCAGGCAGGCGGCGAAGCCCGCCGCCGAGAAGAAGACGGCCAAGCCGCGGTCCGGACTCACCGCCCCCGTGGCGGCCCGCGCCGGAACTCCGTACCGTCAGACAGGTTCATGGTCCAGCGGTTACCACACAGGCGTCGACTTCCCGGTACCCACCGGCACCTCCGTCAAGGCCGTCGCCTCAGGGAAGATCGTCTCGGCCGGCTGGGCAGGCGCGTACGGCTACGAGGTCGTCATCCGGCACAGCGACGGCAGATACAGCCAGTACGCCCACCTCTCCTCGCTCCACGTACGCGAGGGTCAGCAGGTCGGCAGCGGTCAGCGGATCGCGCGCTCGGGGTCCACAGGCAACAGCACCGGTCCGCACCTGCACTTCGAGATCCGCACCGGCCCCGGTTACGGATCCGACATCGACCCCCTGGCCTACCTCAGGGCCGGTGGCGTCAGCGTCTGAACGGTCCTCGCCGAACCCTCCGAGCCACCCCTGTCCGCCCGGTCGGCAGCGGGCTGCCCGTCGAACTGCACGCGTCCGCCGCCGTGGTCCGACGGCAGGGTCAGCGGGAGGGAGAGAGCGGCCGGCCCCGGGAAAGGATCCGGCAGGACCGCCGTACCCTGCGGAAGGACGGGCTTCGCCGGCCCGGGCAGCACCACCACCGGGCGTGGCACGTCCGGGGTCTCGGCGGACTCCTCAAGCACACGCTCCCCGGGCCCCCTCCGCTCCGCTCCCACCCGTTCCGTGGTCAGCAGCACCAGCCCGGCCGCCGCCAGGGCCCCGCAGCCGAGAGCGAGCAGGGCCCCCGCCGTGCCGTAGCGGAACTGCTCCCCGAACACGGTGATGCCCACCGCGGCCGCCACGACCGGATTGACCACGGTGACCGTCGCGAGCGGCGCTGTCAGTCCGGCGCCCCGGTACGCCGCCTGGGAGAGCAGCAGCCCCGCCGACGCGAGCCCCGCGATCACCAGGAGGGCCGGCAGCCCGGAGGTGACGGCCCCGGAGGTCCACTCCACCGCGACGGTCTTCGTGAACACCGACGCCATACCGAAGGCGGCACCGGCGCCGGTGGCCAGCGCCACGCCGTGCAGCATCGGCCGGTGCAGCCCCTTGGCGAGAACCAGCACGACCACCACGGCACCGAAGGCCCCGGCCGCGAGCACGAACTGCTCCGGTCCGGCCGGCGTGCGGGATTCCGCGCTCCCCGTGAGAGCCAGCAGCCCGGCCAGGCCAACCGTGGCCGTCACGGCGCCGCGCCAGGCGGTCCGCCCCGCCCGGAGACGGACGAAGGCCGCTGCCATCGGCAGCGCGAAGACGATCGTCAGGGCCCCGAGAGGCTGTACGAGGCTGAGCGGCCCGTACGCCAGCGCCACGACGTGCAGCACCGCTCCCACACCGTTGAGCGCCACCGCCACCCACCACGCACCGTTGCGCAGGGGTGCGTACGGGCGGCTGTCACCGGCCGCGGCCACACGCTCCTGGACGATCGCGCCGGCCGCGTAGGCGACCGCGGAGACCAGTGACAGCAGCACGGAGAGCGCAAGGGAACTCATGTACACCACGATGTCCTGTCGGAGCCGCCGCGTCGTCGTCCCTGAGGCGGCGATCCGGCGTACTGCTCCGGTAGTACGTCCATCACTCCTGGTCCTCCTCCCGACGGTAGTCCTCCTGGCCCGAAGGCTCAGAAGTTCGCCGGGAAGGTGACACGGTGCTGCCGCTCCACTTCACCGGGTGCCCGGCACCGGGTCCTGCCTGACCGGAGTGATGCGCCGGAGAGCGCGGTGTCGCTCAGGTGCTGAGCATGAACTCGGCGCGGATGCGTTTGCCGACGGGCACCCGCTCGGCGGTGAGCCGGTCGCAGAGCGCGACCACGATCTCCATGCCGTGACCGCCGAGGCGGGACGGATCGGGGGAGTGGAGCACGGGGAGCGCCGTGCTGCTGTCGTACACCGTGACACTGATGCGCCGCGCGTCGCCCTCCAGCTCCAGCAGATAGGGGCCGTGGCTGTAGCGGTCCGCATTGGTGACGAGCTCGCTCACCGCCAGCATCAGGTCGCTGCGGGTGTTCTCCCCGAGGACCGCGAACCACTCGGCCACGAGCCGCGCCAGAAAACGGTCGGCGAGCGCGCGGGCCTGCGCGATGCATCCGGGCTCGCCGTCGAACACCTCGGCGGTGAGCAGTACCTCGGAGACCGGAGACCCAGGAAGGGTGCTGCCCGGCCTTGACGTGGCCTGTTCGTTCATGTGCTCCAGCCAGGGTGCCGCAGGGGAGGTCGAGGACCTCTTCTCGCCGTTCGTGTACCCGCCTCGACAGATCCCACTCGGGGACACGACCTCAGATCTCATGCGCGCGGAGGGAGCCGGACCACGCTCACGAAGAAGTCGTCGATCTGGCGCACCGCCCCGATGAACTGCTCCAGGTCGACCGGCTTGGTGACATAGGCGTTGGCATGCAGTTTGTAGCTCCGCAGGATGTCCTCCTCGGCCGAGGAGGTGGTGAGGACCACGACCGGGATCAGCGCCATTTCCGGGTCGGTCTTGATCCGCTCGAGCACCTGCCTCCCGTCGTACCTCGGCAGGTTCAGGTCGAGGAGCACCAGGTCAGGGCGTGGTGCGTCGGCGTACTGGCCCTGGCGGTAGAGGAAGTCCAGCGCCTCCTGACCGTCACGCACCACATGCAGGGTGTTCCGGATCTTGTTGTCCTCGAACGCCTCACGGGTCATCAGCTCGTCGCCGGGATCGTCCTCGACCAGCAGGACCTCGATGGGCTTGACGTCGTCGTTCACTGGGGGTCTCCCGACCGGAGGGTGAGCGGGGCGGGTGCGAGCAGCTCCGCCGTGGTGTGTGTGGGTGCTTCAGGAAGGACGGGGAGGGTGAAGTGGAACAGTGTGCCCTCGGCGGGCGCCGGGTCCAGCCAGATCCGGCCACCGTGGAATTCGATGATCTTGCGGCAGAGGGAGAGACCGATCCCGGTGCCCTCGTACTCGTCACGGGCATGCAGGCGCTGGAAGATGATGAACACCTTGTCGGCGAATTCCGGCGCGATCCCGATGCCGTTGTCGGCGACCGTCAGATGCCAGTCGTCGCCCTCCCGGACACATCCGACGGTGATCCGGCACGGGACGTCGGCCCGGCGGAACTTGACCGCGTTCCCGACGAGGTTCTGCCACACCATGGTGAGCGAGGTCGAGTCACCGAGGAGCTCCGGCAGCGGATCCTCGCGTACGACCACGGCTCCGGAGTCCTCCATGGCCAGGGTGAGATTGGACAGGGCCCTGTCCAGAGAGGCATCGAGATCGACGGGCTTCCAGCTCTGCTGCACCCGGCCCACCCGCGAAAAGGTCAGCAGGTCGTTGATGAGCACCTGCATCCGCTTGGCACCGTCGACCGCGAAGTCGATGTACTGCCGGCCGCGTGCGTCCAGTTCCGAGCCGTAGCGCTTGTCCAGCAGCTGGCAGAAGGAGGCGACCTTCCGCAGCGGTTCCTGGAGGTCGTGCGAAGCCACGTAGGCGAACTGCTCCAGCTCGGAGTTGGACCGGCGCAGTTCCGCGGTCTGCTCGGACAGCAGCGTCTCCCGCTCCTGGGACTCCTCCAGCTCCGCGACCAGACGCCGGCGCATGTCCTCGGCCGCGGCGGCCACGGCCCTGACGTCCGACGGGCCGCGGACCTCGATCCTGCTGGTGAAGGCGCCCGACCTCACCTTGCTCGACGCCGCGGTCAGCGCGCTCAGCGGCCGGCCCACCATGCGGTGCAACAGCGCGCTGAGCGAGACGACCGAGAGCACGAAGCCGATCACCAGGGCGAGGAGTACCCGGTCGCGGGTGGTGTGCGCGTCGTCGAGCTCGGCACGGGCACGGTCACGTGCGTCGTCCAGGTGGCTCTGCTGGGTGGTGTAGAGCAGCCGCAGGGCGTCGAACTCCGCCTTGCTCCGTGTGATCGGGCCGGACGACGCACCGGTGGGGCCGCTCGTCCGCACCGTGGCGATCAGCGGCTCGGCCCGTACGGCACGCCACTGCTGGGCGGCCCTCTCGATCCGCTCCAGATCCGCGGCGTACGGCTGCTCGTCGCCGATCAGCGAGCGCACCTGGGCCGCCCGCTCCCGCTCGGCCCGCACCCCGCTCCTGTAGGGCTCCAGGAACGAGGTGTCACCGGTGAGCGCGAAACCGCGAACCCCGGTCTCCTGGTCCAGGAGTGAGTTCTGCAGCTGGAATGAGGCGGAGCGGGCGGGCTGGATGCGGTCCACCAGATCCGTGGTCCGCTCCGAGATACGTGAGAGGACGAGCCCGCCCACGACGAGGCATCCGCAGACCACCAGCACGAAGCCGGCCAGGATCAGATGGACCCAGTTCTGGACCGACAGCCGTGCCATCCGGCCGGTCCGCCCGTTCGCCGATGTTCCGGTGGTGCTCATGCGTTGGCCTTCCAGCCCAGGTGCAGGACGGCGACGTCATCGGCCAGCCCGCCGTACGGAGAGGCGCTTTCGGTGGCCTCGGCGACCAGCGCGTCGACGAACGCGCGGGGTTCCAGGGAACCGTACCTGCCGGCCATGGCCAGCAACCCTTCCTCGCCCAGCCGGGACTTGGGCCCCGTACGCCCTTCGAACAGGCCGTCGGTGAACAGGACGAGCTCGCTGTCGGGGGAGAGCTCCAGCTCCGTGATCGTCCAGCGGCCGGCGCCGGGCAGCAGCCCGAGAGCCATGCCCGCTTCGGGCTCCACCCAGCCGACCTCCGGGCCGCGCCGCAGCAGCAGGCCGGGGTGCCCGGCCCGCGCGACGAGCACCCTGTCCCGGCCCGGCGGAAAGACGAGCGTGGTGACGGTGGCGAACACATGGGGATCGGACCGCTCGGCGACGAGTATCTCCTCCAGGAGACCGGTCTTCTCCAGCTGGGTGACCCCGGTCAGCACGGCCGTGCGCCAGGCGACCCGCAGACAGACCCCCAGGGCGGCCTCGGCGGCACCGTGCCCCGACACATCGCCGATCACCGCGTGCACCGCGCCGTCGGCGGTCTGCACCACGTCGTAGAAGTCGCCGCTCAGCAATCCGTGGGCGCGTCCGGCCTCGTAGCGCGCGGCCACCTGGAAACTGTCGTCCAACAGCAGCGGGATCGGCAGCAAAGCACGCTCCAGACGGGCGTTCTCCTGGGCGATCAGCCGGCTGGTCCGCATCGCGGCCGCCGACCGTTCGGCGTGCTTGCGCTGGAGGGCGTAGCGCACGGCGCGGCCCAGGACCTCCGGATCGATCCGGCCCTTCACGAGGTAGTCCTGGGCGCCCTGTGCCACTGCGGACAGTCCGGTCTTCGACTCGTCCAGGCCCGTCAGCACGATGACCGCCGCATCAGGGGCGGACTCGACGAGCTGGCGGACGGCGTCGAGACCGTTCACGTCGGGCAGATGCAGATCCAGCAGGACGCACACGGAGGTGCGGCAGCCCAGCAGGAACTGCCGGGCCTCCGCCAGCGTCTTGCACCATGTGAGAGGGGCGTCCAACTCACTGTCGGTGAGCATCTCCTCGACCAGGAGGGCGTCCCCGGAGTCGTCCTCGACCAGGAGCAGGGCCGCGTCGACGTCCCAGACGGAAGTGTCAGCGGCGGTCAGCACCTGCTGCTGCGGGAGAATCCCGCTGCGCTCCTTCACGCGCGCAGAGGTGTCCAACGGCATCTCGGCCACACTCCACTCCCTCCCACTGACGGCACAGAACGTTCACAGCCGTTTCGGCAGGAAGCATATGTGACTGAGGCCCGGCACTCGGCCGGGCCTCGGTCATTCGGTGTGCGGGTGACCGGATCAGGCCTCGACGCTCATGCCGTCGCGCAGGCGCTGCACGATCCTGCTGAGCAGGCGCGACACATGCATCTGGGAGACGCCCAGCTCCGCGCCGATCTGCGCCTGCGTCATCTCCTGGCCGAAACGCATGCGGACGATCTTCTGTTCCCGCTCGTCCAGCTGCCGCAGCAGCGGAGCCAGGGTGTGCAGGTTCTCGACGCTCTCCATCCCGGGGTCGTCCTCACCCAGGAGGTCGGCGTAGGCGCGCTGCTCGCTGCCCGAGTCGCTGTCGGCGCTCGGGGTGTCCAGCGAGCCGGCCGAGTAGCCGTTGGCGGCGACCAGGCCCTCGATGATCTCCTCCTCGGGAAGACCGAGGTGCGTGGCGAGTTCCGCGACGGTCGGGTCGCGGTCGAGCTTGGAGGAGAGGAGCTCCTTGGCCTTCGCCAGTTCGACCCGCAGCTCCTGGAGGCGGCGCGGCACGTGCACGG
>NZ_JBIBZU010000020.1:0-138353 GCF_043088245.1 Streptomyces sp. NPDC014623
GGCTCCCCCCCCGTCCCCCCCCCCTCGCCCTCCCGCCCCCCCCGCGGGGGGGGGGGGGGGTCTTTCATGGGGGGGCCCCCGCGGGGGGGGGGGCCCCCCCCCCCCCCCCCCCCCCACCACCGGTGTATCCGCATACGGTCGTCCCGCTGCGAGCCGCCGGGCAACGGCGGCTGACCACAAGGGAGATCGGGGGGTGTACTCGTGCGGATCGGACTCCTCACGGACGGTGGCTACCCGTACGCGACGGGTGAGTCCAGACTCTGGTGCGACCGTCTGGTGCGCGGTCTTCCCCAGCACGAGTTCGACCTCTTCGCGCTCAGCCGCTCCGCCCAGCAGGAACAGCAGGGCCGGGTGAAGCTCCCCGACCAGGTCGGCCGGGTGCGGACGGCGCCGCTGTGGACGCACGGGGGGAGCGCCCGGCACGCCGGCCGCTCCCGAGGAGGCCTGACGGGCAGACTCGCCACCGGCCTGGGGCGTTCGTACGGACGACGGGACCGACGGCGCTTCGAGGCACACATGACGGCGCTCGTCGGCGCGGTCCGCGCCTGCACGGGGGTCGTGCCCACCGCCGGCGGCCCGGATTCCGAGGCGGCCGCCGGCCTCTTCGCGGACGGCATCTACGGCCTCGCCGAGCTGGCCGGGGAACGCGGCGGCCTGCACGGCGCCCTGCGCTCCGAGACGAGCGTGCGCATCGTGGAGTCGGCCTGCCGTGCCCCGGGAACCGGGCGCACCCTCCACGACGCCACCGTCCCCGATCACCTCGCCTTCACGGCCGAGCTGGAACGCACCCTGCGCCCCCTCTCCCTCGACTGGTACGACGAGGACGGCCTCGGCGCGGTCGATCTCTGCCACGCGGTGTCCGGCGGAGCCGCGGCTCTCCCCGGACTGCTGGCCAAACGCTTCTTCGGGGTGCCGCTGCTGGTGACGGAGCACGGTGTGCCGCTGCGGGCCCACTACCTCGCGGCGTCCGAGGCCCCGCTCGGTGCGCCGGCGCGCGCCCTGCTGGCCGGCCTGCACGGACTGCTCGCCTCCGAGGTCTACCGGCAGGCCGCGCTCATCACCCCCGGCAACACACACGTCCGCCGCTGGCAGGAGCGGCTCGGTGCCGACCGGAGCAAGCTGCGCACGGTCTACCCGGGTATGGAGGCGGAGCGGTTCGGGACCGT
Source organism: Streptomyces sp. NPDC014623 (assembly GCF_043088245.1). Taxonomy (NCBI): domain Bacteria; kingdom Bacillati; phylum Actinomycetota; class Actinomycetes; order Kitasatosporales; family Streptomycetaceae; genus Streptomyces; species Streptomyces sp. NPDC014623. The sequence continues at coordinate 1,167 of NZ_JBIBZU010000020.1, forward strand.
CGGCGGCGCCGGGGACGGGGGCGGCCCCGGGACGCTGGTGTGGATCGGGCGGATCGAACCCGCCAAGGACCTGATCTCCCTGCTCCACGCCTTCGCGGAGGTGCGCAGGGCGGAGCCGGACGCCCGGCTGCGGATCTTCGGCGCGCAGGCCCGGGGGAGCGACGGTGAGACCTACCTCGCCCACTGTCAGGCACTCGCCGCCCAGCTCTTCCCCGGCGAGGTCGCGGACGCGCACGCCGTCGGCGGCAACCCGGTCACCTTCGAGGAGATCGGCGGCCCCGAGGCGCCCGGTCTGGCGGAGGCCTACGCCGCCGGCGGCGTCGTCGTCCTGTCCAGCGTGGTCGAGGGCTTCCCCATCAGCCTGGTCGAAGCGATGTTCTGCGGCCGGGCCACCGTCTCGACGGATGTGGGCGCCGTGGTCGAAGTCGTCGGCAGGACCGGGCTGGTGGTGCCCCCGCGTCATCCGCGGGCGCTCGCCGACGCCTGTGTCACGCTCCTGCGCGACCCGGAGCGCCGCGCGCGCCTGGGTGCGGCGGCGCGTGCCAGGGCGCTCGAACTCTTCACCGTCGAGCAGAACATCACGGCGTTCCACGGCATCTACCTGGAACTGGTGGGGCACGCCCCGGCCCGTTGGGCGATGCCGCCGGATCCCCTGGACCCAGCCGTCCCTCCGCGCCCGTTCGCCACGCCCCCGGAGGCCCACGTACGGGGCGCCCTGCCTCCCGCACCGGCCGTCGGGGCCTCGGCCGGTGCCTCCCGGGTGCCGAGCTGGGCCATCGGCGCGGAGAGCGTGCGCGCGGGCGCACACGGAGCGGGGGACGGCGATGCGTGACGACCTGAGCGGACACGACCACGGAGGAGCCCCCATGGGCAGAGCGGCCGGTGCCACGGAAGCCGGTGGCGAGCCGGCGGACGCGGGCACGGGCGCGGCCCGATCCGTCGTCCGGGCGCCCGAGATCAGCTGTCGCCCCGCCCGCGGACCCGCGGGCAGGCGGGGTCCCGCGGACCCGGTGAAGGTACTCATGCACCGGCACCGGGCCCTCTGCGAGCGTGCCGTCGACCCCCTGGAGATCGCGGCCGGTCTCGAGGCGCACGGCCTCACCGACCGGACCGTCGCGCGCTACCGGCACCGGGACGTCTTCTCGCTCGCGGAGGAACTCCACGTCCGCGTCCCCGCCGCGGGCGGGCCCGTACTCCGCGCCCCGGGGCCGGAGCGGGACCCCGGCAAGGGCGCGCGGGCCGGACGGGTGCTCCCGGCGCTGCTGCCCGGAGGCGCCTGCCTCACGACGGCGGGGGTGCTCAGGGCCACCGAGGGAGTGCTCGGCGGCGAAGCCCGGTTCGCGGTGACCGCGGCCGGAGGGCTGCTCACCCTTCTCGGGCTCCGGTTCTGTCTGCGCGGGGGCCCGCTGCACGCCCCGGGTGGTACTGGGGGCATCACGCCGTACGTCTGCTGGCTCCTCGGTTACGCCGTGTACGGCGACGGCCTGCTCGCCCAGGTCATCAGCGGCGGTCCCGACGGTCACTGGACCGCCGTGCCCGGCGCCCTGCTCGGACTGGTGCCGGCCCTGGCCCCCGCAGCCTGGTGCGCCCACCTGTTCGCCACGCGGGCACGCCACCGGCTCGCCGCGGCCCACGGCCTGTCGGAGTTCGGCGCAGGCGTACGTCCCCTGCTCCTCGGCACCGTCGCGCTCTTCCTGTGCGCACTGACCGCGCTGCTGTTCCTGGCCGGCCTCGGCCACCCCGGTGCGAGCGGCGGCCTCGCGGGCCCGGTCGTCCTCGGCGTCCTGCTCTTCCTGGCCCGGCTGCTGGCCGTCCACGGCTTCCCGGAACCCGCCGCCACCGGGCTCGCCGCCGCCTGCGCCCTCGAAGTGGCGGCCCTCTTCCTGGTCCTCGCCGGGCGGCTGCCCGGCCTCGGCCTTCTCGCCCGGCCGGTCGAGGTGACCGTCGCGGCGGCCGGCCCCGGCGGTGTACCCGTCCTCGCCTGCGGCGTCGCCACCTTCGGGCTGCTGGTCCACGCATCGGTCACCCTCACCCGGGCGTCCGCCCACGCCTCGGCCTAGCCGGGCCGCTCCGCCCCGTGGAGCCGACGCCGCAGGCCTTCCGCACCGCACACACCTTCCTCAAGGAGACACCGGACATGATCCCCCGATCCCCCGCACCGGCAGCCCGCCGTCGGCACCGAGGGGGCGCACGATGAGGGTTCTGCTGCTCGGAGCGAACGGATTCCTCGGCCGCTTCGTCGCCGACCGCCTGCTCGCCGACCCTGCCGTGCACCTCACGGCACTCGGCCGCGGCGACGACGCCGACGTGCGCTTCGACCTCGCGAGCGGCAGCCCCGGAGCGCTCACCCGTTTCCTGGACGCCGTCCACCCCGGGGTCGTCGTCAACTGCGCGGGCGCCACCCGCGGTGGCGCCCGCGACCTGACCCGCCACAACACCGTCGCCGTGGCCACCGTCTGCGAGGCCATGCGCCGCAGCGGCTGCAGCGCACGGCTCGTCCAGGTCGGCTGCGCGTCCGAGTACGGGCCCTCGCAGCCGGGCTCGTCCACGGCCGAGGACGCGGTGCCCCGCCCGGGAGGCCCGTACGGCGTCAGTAAGCTCGCCGCCACCGAACTGGTCCTCGGCTCCGGTCTGGACGCGGTCGTGCTGCGGGTCTTCTCACCCGTGGGGCCCGGAACCCCGGCCGGCTCCCCGCTCGGCAGGCTGGCCGAGACGATGCGCCGCGCCATGCAGACCGGCGACCCCGAGCTCAGGCTCAGCGGCCTCGGGGTGCAGCGCGACTTCGTCGACGTACGCGATGTCGCGCGCGCCGTGCACGCCGCCTCGCTCTCCGCCGCCCAGGGCGTCGTCAACATCGGCACCGGCAGAGCCGTACGGCTGCGCGACGCGGCCGCGGTCCTCGCCAGGGTCGCCGGCTACGCGGGCGCACTCCACGAGCTCGACACGCCCCCCGGACGGCTGCCCATCGGTGCCCCCCGTACGTCGGCGGAATCGGGTGTGGAGCACCTCGCGGCGACCCCGTCCCCCTATCCCGACGGCTGCGGTGCCTGGCAGCAGGCCGACGTGCGTACCGCCCGGGACCGGCTCGGCTGGCGTCCCCGCATCAACCTGGAGGAGTCCCTCGCGGACATCTGGATGGAGGCGGCATGCCGCATCTGACCAGTACCGGCTCCACTCTGCGGAGCGGCGGCACGGAGCAGCTCGGGGTCGGGGTGCCCGGTTACGCCCATCCGCTGCTCACGCCCGCCGAATGGGACCGGCTCAGCCGGCCGGACACACCGCTGCACTGGGCCGTCCTCACCCTCGACGACGGACCGGGCACCCGGCCCGACCCACACTGCCTGGAGGCTGCCGGCCGACTCCTCGGCACCCGTGAGCGGGCCCTGCGCGGAGCGGAGCCCGAGAACACCGTCCGGGCCTCGGGCGGCAGGCTGCTGGGCCGCATCGACCTGGCCTTCGGCAGCCGGCCCTTCGGTGAACTGATCACCGAGGCCCGGTCCTGCATCGACTGGTACCGAGTCGGCGGCTTCTACCTGGACCACTGTCCGGCCGAACGCGACGGACTCCCGGCGGTCCGCCGGCTGACCAGCACGCTCTGCGCGCTCCTGGCCGACAGCGACAGCGCGGACGAGGGGGGCGGGCGGATGGTCCTGGGCCACGGCACCCACCCGCACCCGGGCTATGCCGAGGCCGCCGACCAGCTGGTGACCTTCCGGGGGCCGTGGACCGACTACCGCTGGTCGCAGGTGGCCGAGTGGACCGCGGCATACGAACCAGGACGCTTCGCGCACTTCGTCCACGGGGTCCCGCGCACGCATCTGGAGGAGGCCATGCGCATCGCCCGATGGCAGGGCGCCGACACGATCTTCTTCACGGATCGGGACGGCGCACACGGACAAATCGATCCATTCTCGGCACTGCCCAGTTACTGGGACGAATTCGTCTCGCGGATCGGACCCGGTATCTCGGAATGAGGAGCGGCGTGGCAGTGTTACGGGAGAACAACCGTACGTAGACGAAGTACGTAGAAACCGACCACCTGCATTGTTGAGGTTCCTGTGTCGCTGCCACCCTTGGTCGAGCCAGCTGCTGAGCTCACCGTCGACGAGGTCCGCAGGTACTCCCGCCATCTGATCATCCCGGATGTCGGGATGGACGGACAGAAGCGGCTGAAGAACGCGAAGGTGCTCTGTGTCGGCGCCGGCGGCCTCGGCTCACCGGCTCTGATGTACATGGCCGCAGCCGGCGTGGGCACGCTCGGCATCGTCGAGTTCGACGAGGTCGACGAGTCGAACCTGCAGCGCCAGGTCATCCACAGCCAGGCCGACATCGGCAAGTCCAAGGCCCAGTCGGCCAAGGAGACCGTGCAGGGGATCAATCCCCTGGTGAACGTGGTCCTTCACGAGGAGCGGCTCGAAGCCGACAACGTGATGGACATCTTCGCCCAGTACGACCTGATCGTGGACGGCACGGACAACTTCGCCACCCGCTATCTCGTCAACGACGCCGCGGTCCTGCTGAACAAGCCGTACGTCTGGGGCTCGATCTACCGCTTCGACGGCCAGGCGTCCGTCTTCTGGTCCGAGCACGGCCCCTGCTACCGCTGCCTCTACCCGGAGCCGCCGCCCCCCGGCATGGTCCCCTCCTGCGCCGAGGGCGGTGTCCTGGGTGTGCTCTGCGCGTCGATCGGCTCCATCCAGGTCAACGAGGCCATCAAGCTGCTCGCCGGCATCGGCGACCCGCTGGTCGGCCGTCTGATGATCTACGACGCGCTGGAGATGCAGTACCGCCAGGTCAAGGTCCGCAAGGACCCCGACTGCGCGGTCTGCGGCGAGAACCCCACCGTCACCGAGCTCATCGACTACGAGGCCTTCTGCGGCGTCGTGTCCGAGGAGGCACAGGAGGCGGCGGCCGGTTCCACGATCACTCCCAAGCAGCTCAAGGAGTGGATCGACGGCGACGAGAAGATCGAGATCATCGACGTCCGCGAGCCGAACGAGTACGAGATCGTCTCGATCCCGGGCTCCCGGCTGATCCCGAAGAACGAGTTCCTGATGGGCAACGCCCTGCAGGACCTTCCGCAGGACAGGCGCATCGTCCTGAACTGCAAGACCGGCGTCCGCAGTGCCGAGGTCCTCGCGGTCCTCAAGTCGGCGGGCTTCGCCGACGCGGTGCACGTCGGCGGCGGAGTCATCGGCTGGGTCAACCAGGTCGAGCCCGCGAAGCCGGTCTACTAGACCGGGACATGACGTAGGAAGGGGCCGGTTCCTCCGCGGAACCGGCCCCCCGCGTATCCGGGCCCGTGACCTCAGGGACAGGTGCGTCCGTCCGCCGGGACCTTCCCTTCCAGGAGGTAGGCGTCGACGAGCGAGGTCACGCAGGCGCTCTCGCCGTAAGAGCCGTGGCCCTCGCCCTCGTTGGTCAGCATGACGCCGACCCCCTCACCCAGCTCGTCCGCCATCCGCCGTGCGCCCTCGTACGGGGTCGCCGGATCCCCGGTCGTCCCGATGACCAGGACCGGAGCGGCACCCGGAGCGCTCACCTCCGGGGTGTCGTGTTCCCCCTCCACCGGCCACCCCGCGCACCAGCCGGCCGTGTCCCAGGCCAGGAACGGGCCGAAGACCGGCGACAGCTTCCGGAATCCGGGGAGCAGCGCCCGGGCCTCGGCGGCCGTCGGCCTCGCCTTGGCGTCGGCGCAGGAGATCGCCCGCTGGGAGTGGGCCTGGGTGTCGTGGTGCCCGCTCCCGTCACGTCCGTTGTACGAGTCGGCCAGCTGGAGGAGGCGGTCACCTCTGCCGCTTTTCTCGGCCTCGTCGAGCGCGGCCGTCAGGGCGGGCCAGCCGCTCTGCGAGTAGAGGGGGGCCACGATGCCGGTGACGGCGAGCGATTCGTCGAGCTCACGGCCCGAGGCGGTCGGCAGCGGCTTCCTGTCGAGCCGCTCCAGCAGATCCGCGATCCGCCGGGTGCCCGCCGCCGGGTCCTTGCCGCGGTCCTTCAGGTAGTTCTCCAGGGCCCGCTGGAAGCCCGTCGCCTGGTTGCGGGCGTGACCCACCGAATCCACTGTCGGGTCGACGACGGCGTCCAGGACGACTCTCCCGACCCTCTCCGGGAAGAGGTGCGCGTAGGTTCCGCCGAGCTGCGTACCGTACGAGACGCCGAAGTACGACAGCTTCTCGTCGCCGAGTGCCCGGCGGATCGCGTCCATGTCCCTGGCGGCGTTCGTCGTGCCGACGTGGGGGAGCACGGCGGGGGAGAGACGCCGGCAGCCGGCGCCGAAGTCCGCGGCGTCCGCGAGGAACACGGCTTCCTCCGCCGCCGTGTCCGGCGTCCTGTCGACCTCGTGGTAGGCCTTCTCCTGCTCCTCGTCCCCCCGGCAGCGGACCCCCGCGCTGGCGGCGACCCCGCGCGGGTCGAAACCCACCAGGTCGTAACGGGTGTTGAGCTCCCTGTACGAAGTGGCGGCGCGCGGCAGGGTGCCCACTCCGGAGCCGCCCGGTCCGCCGAAGTTGAACAGCATCGAACCGAGCCGCTCGCTCTTCCGCGTGGCCGTCTTGCGGATCAGCGCGATACCGATCGTCTCCCCGTCCGGCTTCGCGTGGTCCAGTGGTACGTCGAGGGTGGCGCACCGCCAGCCGGGGCCGGGGGCGGTGCCGCCCTCCGGGGCGTCGCAGTGCTTCCAGTCCAAAGACCGCGGGAGGCCGGGCGCCCCCGAACCGGCCGCCGGCTCCTTCGACTCCCGCGACGGGCCGTCGTCGCACCCCGCGAGGACCGCCGCCACCAGCAGGGCCGCGACAGGCCCCGCCGAGGCGGCCCGGCCCCGTCCCCGTACGCGCATGCGCGCTCCCTCCCCGTGCCCGGAGGCAGCCGCCCGGGAGCGTCCCGGGCGCCGCCGATGTCCGGCCGTCCAACGAACGGTCACCCGCAGACCGTTCCCGGCTCCGGTACCTTCCCCTCGATCAGATAGCCGTCCACGGCCCGCTGCACACAGGTGTTGCCGCCGTTGTACGCACCGTGGCCCTCGCCCTTGTAGGTGAGCTCGATCCCGACTCCCTCGCCGAGCTCGGCGGCCATCGCCTTCGCGCCGGCGTACGGTGTCGCGGGGTCCCCCGTGTTGCCGATGACCAGGATCGGGGCCGAACCGGGTGCGCTGACGTCCGGGGTGTCCCAGGCGCCCTCGACGGGCCAGCCGGTGCAGGACATCAGCCCCCAGGCCAGGTAGTCCCCGAACACGGGGGACACCTTCCGGAATCCGGGGAGGGCCTTCCTGGTCTGTTCCAGGGTGAACCGCTGCTTCGAGTCCGCGCAGTTGATGGCCGTGTTGGCGGCGTTGGAGTTGTCGTAGCGCCCGTCCTCCGAGCGGCCGTTCAGGGAGTCGGCGAGCGCCAGCAGCAGTCCGCCGTTGTCACCGTCCGCCTCGTCCAGACCCTGTTCGAGCAGCGGCCAGGTCTCCTCGGAGTAGAGGGCCGACGCGATGCCGGTGGTGGCCTGGGTCTGCGTCAGCTCCCGTTCACCGAGTCCGGGGACGGGCTTCTTCTCCAGCTGGGCCAGGAGGCGGGCGATCCAGTCCTGGACCTCCTGCGCGGTGGCGCCGGGGAGTCTGCAGTCGTCGCGTCCGGCGCAGTCGGCGGTGAAGTTGTCCAGAGCGAGCTGGAAACCCTCCGCCTGGCCGAGCGAGGACTGCAACGAGTCCTCCTCCGGGTCGACCACGGCGTCCAGGACGGCCCGGCCCACCTTCCCGGGATACAGGTGGGCGTAGACACCGCCGAGTTCGGTGCCGTACGAGATCCCGAAGTAGTACAGCTTGTCGTCGCCGAGTACCTGGCGCATCAGGTCCATGTCCCGGGCCGCGTTCGTCGTGCCGACGTAGGGGAGCTCGTCCCCGGAGTTCTCCTCGCAGTCGGCGATGTAGGACTCCTGGTCGTCGACGAACGCCTTCTCCTCCTCGGCGTCGTCCGGTGTGCCGTCCTGCTCGTACCGGGCGTCGAGCGTCCTGTCGTCCGAGCACTCCACACCCTCGCTGCGCCCGACCCCGCGAGGGTCGAAACCCACCAGGTCGTAGCGGGTGCGGAGCGTGTCGTAGGCGGTACCGAAGGACGGCAGCGTGGCCACACCGGAGGCACCCGGACCACCGAAGTTGAAGATCAGCGAGCCGATCCGCCGGTCCTGGTTCCTGGCGGCGGCGCGGATGAGGGCCAGTTCGATGGTCCGGCCCCCGGGATCGGCGTAGTCGAGGGGGACGTCCATGAAGGAGCACTCCCAGGCCGCCCCGCCCGGCAGCGGCGAAGGGGATGTGCCACCGCCCTGGGCCTGGTTGGGGGCCGGGCAGGGCTTCCAGTCGAGCTTCTGGGAGGTCAGCTCCTCCGTCGTCGTGGTGGGGGCCGCCGTCGACGCGGCCGGCCTCTCCGTATCCCCGTCGTCACCGTCGTCCGAACAGGCGGCCAGCGACAACAGCACGGCGGCGGTGGCGGCGAGGGCAGCGGTACGCGGAGTGGGAGAGGTCCTCATGGACCCATCGTGCGACGGGGCGCGGGGGAACGCGCGGGACGCGGTCCATGCGAGTGGCGCACCCCGCGCGTGTGTTCTAGAGCTCGCCCTTGCGGGTCAGCTGGTTGAAGCAGATCCAGCCGGGGAGCACCGGCAGCCACAGCGTCATCACGCGGTACAGCAGCACGGCCGGCGCCGCGACCTCCTTCGGGAGGCCCACCGCGATCAGACCCAGGGTCAGCGCCCCCTCGACCGCGCCCATACCACCCGGGGTGGGCGCCGCGGACCCGAGGGCGTTGCCCGCGAGGAAGACCACGGCGATGCTGGCATAGCTGAGCTGGGGGACGTCGGGGCCGCTGAACGCGCGGATCGACGCGTCGAGACACAGCACGAACAGCCCGGTCAGCAGCAGCATGCCGCCGATACCGGTGACCAGCTTCTGCGGACGCTGCACCACGTCGAGCATGCGGGGCACCACACCGGCGAACAGCGACCGCACCCGGGTGACGACGAACTTCCGCAGGAACGGGATCGCGGTCACCACCAGCACGAGGACGGCGACCGTGAGCAGGCCCGCGATGACCGTCCTGGACGGGGTGAGCGAGTCCGGGGTCTTCTCCGTGCCCGTCAGGTACCCGAACAGGGCGAGCAGCAGGATGTGACAGCCGAGGCCGAAAAGCTGGGACGCGCCCACGCTCGCGACGGCCAGCCCCGGGCGTACCCCGGCGCGTTGCAGGAAGCGCGTGTTCAGCGCCACACCACCGACCGCCGCGGGCGCCACGATCTTCACGAAGGACCCGGCCACCTGCGCCAGCACGGTCTTCCCGAAGGCGACCCGCTCGGGAACGAAGCCGAGCAGGCTCATGGCCGCGGCGACGTAGCTCAGGGCCGAGAAGCCCAGTGCCGCCGCCACCCAGCCCCACTCCGCCTGCTCCACGACCGTGCCGAAGTCGGCCTCGGTGACCTGCGAGATCAGGAAGTACGCGGCGATCGCACCCGCGATGAAGCTGAAGAGCGTACGCGGCTTGATGCGCTCCAGCCGCACCGGCTCGACGGGCGCCTGCGGCCTGATCAGCAGCACCTGGCGGCGGATCTGGGCCAGCATGTCCTCCTCGCGGGCCTCTTCCAGGGCATCGTCCATCGCCCGTTTCTCGGCCTGCTTCTCCGTGCGCAGCGACTTGCGGACGGCCTTGCGGCCGCCGGCGTCCGGGCCCGCTTCCCCGGCCTTGGTCTGCTTCGCCGCCTGCGAGGCCTCCAGCACCGCCTCCCGTTCGCGCTGCGAGCGCTCCCGGGCGATCCTGCGCAGCGTCGCCCGGGTGGAGCGGCTGAGCGCGATCGGCTGGAGCAGCGGCAGACAGTCGGCGACGGCGTCCGGCCCGAGCACGGCGAGTGCCCCGGTGACGGCCCGTTCGGCTCCCACCCGGAGCCCGGTGGTGGTGAGCAGCTGGGCGACGTCCATGCGCAGGACCAGGTCGCCGGCCGCGATCTCGCCGCCCCGGAGGTCGGTGACGAACACCGTGCCGGAACCATCCACCAGGAGGGCGTCCCCGGTGAGCCTGCGGTGCGCGATCCGTCGCGACTGGAGCGCCTTCACCTGACGCCAGGCTCCCCGCACCAGGTCGTCGGTGATCTCCTCGTCCTCCATCGCGTCCAGCGAGCGCCCGCCGATGTGCTCGTACACGAGCATCACGGCGTCGGGGCCGAGTTCGGACGTGGCGATCAGCTTGGGCGCGTCGGCGCCGGCGGCGATCGCCGCGTACGCGAGGAGCGCCTCCTGCTCCAGGGCCTGGCGCAGCGACTGGATGGAGCGGCGCTGGGTGATGCTGCGGAGGGTGAGCCTGCGCCACACCCGGTAGAAGAAGCCCTGGGCCTGCTGTTCACGGTCGACGACCGTGACGTCCAGTGGTGGCCCGTCCTCCAGGGTGACCAGATAGCGGCGGCCCCGGTCGCTCTGCTCGACGTGCTCGGGAGCGTCCTCGGTGCGCATCGCGGCGACCGGACGGAACCCGACATGGCGCAGACCGGCCATCAGGTGCTGGCCGGTCGGGCGCACGTTCGGCGAGCCGACCGCGTACAGCGTGCCGTACGCCACCGTCCAGCCGATCAGCACGGTGAGGACGATCGAGAACGGCGTGGTGTAACCGCCGACCAGCATCGCGAAGGCGTCCAGGAGCAGCACCACCCACAGCACGACCCGCCAGCGCGGTCTGCGGGCCATCCCGACCGCCGTCATGTAGGCGATGACGGGCGCGAGATACCCGTGCACGGGGTCGGTGAGCGCGTCCCCCGGCTGGGGCTGGGTCAGGGCCTCCCGGATCGTCCCGGGGGCGGACCGGGCGACCCAGAGGTCGGTGGCCAGGGTCACCCCGTGGGCCAGCACGGCGGCCAGCACCCCGTCCGCGATCCGCAGCCCGTCGCGTTTCACCAGGCGCTCGATCGCGAAGGCGACCGGCACGAGGAGCACGGCGATGCTGGACACCAGGCCCGCGAGTTTGATCAGCAGGTCCGGGGCCTGGTCGGTGCCCTTGGAGATGTCGTCCTCGAGACCGGTGGTGGTCCCCTGGGCGAACGCGGCGAGGAAGAACAGCAGAGCGATCGCGAGGACTCCGACGAGGAGCCGCAGCAGATCGGAGGGACGGTGGACCCGGGCGGGCAGCAGGGGCTCGTCACCCGAGACCCGGTCGGTCAGACCGGCACCGCCCGACGCGAGGGTCGAGCCCGAGAGGTCTTCCTGGGCGCGCGCGGGAGCGTCCTCGGCGTCCGGGGCACCCGCGGTCCGGGCGTCCGGGGTGTCGGACGCGTCCGGACGCGGCTCGGCGTCAGAGGCGTCCGCCGCCTTCGGTGGCTGCACGCCCTGCTCCTTAGCCTCTGATGGATCTTCGTGTTCTCGTATCACCGGTCACCGCCCGCACGATGGTGGCACGGCCTGCAGACAGAGGGGGGCATCAGGGTGCATTGCGCGGGTGCGATGCGCAACATACGCGGCTTCGCCGACGCGCGCACGGTGTGTGACCGGCACGACACCGGGGAGGCCGGTTGTCGGTGGCGTACGGCAGGATGGGCCGGATGAGCGAAGACCGGACCAGCGGCAGCCGGACCGGGGCCGCGCCCGCCGGCCCCGTGACCGCCGAGCTGCCCGTCTACGCAGAGCGGGTCCTGGACGTGGCGGACCTCATTCCGCCCGGCCGCGTCATGACGTACGGCGATGTCGCGGAGTGGCTCGGTGACGGCGGGCCGAGACAGGTCGGCCGGGTGATGGCTCTGTACGGCTCCGCGGTGCCCTGGTGGCGTGTGGTGCGCGCCGACGGGGCCCTGCTGCCGGGCCATGAATTGCGGGCGCTCGGCCACTACCGCGAGGAGGGCACCCCGCTGCGCGCATCGCCGCGCGACACGGACGGGCACGTCCCGCGCCTCGACATGAAGCGCGCGAGATGGGACGGCGTGACCGGCCACCCGGACGAGGAAGCTCACACCTGACAGCTTCCGCCACCGCGCCGCGCCGGGCCGGTGAGCGGGGCGCACCGGCGCGCCGGACTCCACACGGGACGGGGGACGATGTGACCGGGGACGCGTCCCGTCGCCTGATTTCCGCCTCACCGCTGGCGTAGCGTCGTCCACACGCGGCACGCTCCGCTCCCTCATCCGTCTCCCCGTCACCGGGCCGTCTCCACCAGGCCCACGACCCGGCACCGTCCAACGACCACCGACCCGGCCCGTCACCCCACGGCCGGTAACCGCGCAGACCCAGTACACCCACCAGGACCGGCGACCCACGTGAGCTCCTCCTCCACCACCCGGAACAGCCCGCACCGTCAAGCACGGCGGCGGGCCCCGGGCGCGTACCGGCTGGTGCGCACGCCACCGGGCTCCGTGGACCCCCCTCTCCTGGACGCACCGCAGCGCGCCGTGGTTGATCACCGGGACGGCCCGCTGCTGGTCCTCGCGGGCCCCGGCACCGGCAAGACCACGACGCTGGTCGAGACGGTCGCCCGGCGCGTGGCGCGGGGGACCGACCCCGCCCGCATCCTCGTCCTCACCTTCAGCCGCAAGGCGGCGGTCGAACTGCGCGACAGGATGGCGGCCCGGCTCGGCGGCACCCGGGGTCCGCAGGCCACCACCTTCCACTCCTACTGCTACGCCCTGGTCCGTGCGCACCAGGACGCCGACCTGTTCGCCGAACCGCTGCGCCTGCTCTCCGGACCCGAACAGGACGTCACCGTCCGCGAACTCCTCGCCGGCCAGCTCGGCCTGGAGCAGGCAGGGCTGGCCCATGTCCGCTGGCCCGACGAGCTGCGGGCCTGTCTGACCACCCGGGGCTTCGCCGACGAGGTGCGCGCGGTCCTGGCCCGCAGCCGTGAACTGGGCCTCGGCCCGGACGCTCTGGCCGCCTTCGCCCGCCGCACCGGCCGCCCCGACTGGAGCGCCGCCGCCCAGTTCCTCGCCGAGTACCTGGACGTCCTCGACGCCCAGGGCGTCCTCGACTACGCGGAACTGGTCCACCGGGCGGTCCTGCTCGCCGAACGGCCGGAGGTGGCGACGGCACTGGCCCGGAATTACGACGCGGTCCTCGTGGACGAATACCAGGACACGGACCCCGCCCAGGTCCGGCTGCTGCACGCGCTGGCCGGCAACCCGGGGAACGCCGCGCCGGGCGCCGGCGGAGGCCGGACGCTCATCGCCTTCGGCGATCCCGACCAGTCGATCTACGCCTTCCGGGGCGCCGACGTGAACGGCATCCTGGACTTCCCGGACACCTTCCGCCGCGCCGACGGAGCACCCGCCCCCGTCGGGGTCCTCACCACCTCACGCCGCTCCGGCGCGAAGCTGCTCGAGGCCACCCGGCTGCTCACCCGCCGGATGCCGCTCACCCGCCTGCCCTCGGACAAGGTCCGCGCCCACCGCGATCTGTCCGCCGTGCGCGGAGGCGGCCGCGTCGAGACCTACACCTATCCGACGCCCTCCACCGAGCTGGAGAACATCGCGGATCTGCTCCGGCGCGCACACCTGGAGGAGGGCGTGCCCTGGAGGGACATGGCGGTCCTCGTACGCGCCGGCGGACGCTCGATCCCAGCCGTGCGCCGGGCACTCACCTCGGCCGGAGTCCCGCTGGAGGTCGACGGCGACGACCTCCCCCTGCGCCACGAGCCGGCCGTCGCCCCGCTCCTGACCGCCCTGCGGGCCGTCGCCACCGCGGCGCTGCACACCACCGCGCCCGGAGACCCGAAGGACGGTGCCGGAGCCGACGGTGACGAGGCGGCACCCGGCCGGCTCGACACCGAGACCGCCCTCGCCCTCCTCACCTCGCCCCTCGGTTCCATGGACGCCGCCGACCTGCGCCGTCTCGGCCGGGCCCTGCGCGACGAGGAGAGAGCCGCCGGGAACCGTGTACCACCGCCGTCCGGGGAACTCCTCGCCCGGGCGCTCGCCGAGCCCGAGCGCCTCGTCACGCACGACCCGGCGTACGCCCGCGGAGCCCAGCGGCTGGGGACGCTCCTGCGCATGGCCCGTGAGCTCCTCGAGGGCGGCGGCACCGCCGAAGAGGCCCTGTGGACCCTGTGGAACGGCACCCCCTGGCCCGGCCGTCTGGAGCGCGCCGCACTGCGCGGCGGTGCGGGCGGCCGGAACGCGGACCGGGACCTCGACGCCGTGTGCGCCCTCTTCGAGACCGCCGCACGTGCCGAGGAACGTACCGGAGGGCGCGGCGCGCTCAACTTCCTGGAGGAGATCGACGCCCAGGAGATCGCCGCCGACACCCTGTCCCGGCGTGTCGTGCGTCCCGACGCCGTACGCCTGATGACCGCGCACCGCTCCAAGGGCCTGGAATGGCGCCTGGTGGTCGTCGCCGGAGTGCAGGAGGGGCTCTGGCCCGACCTGCGCCGCCGGGGATCGCTCCTGGAGGCGGACCGGATCGGCCGCGACGGTCTCGCCGAACCCCTCACCCCCGGAGCCCTCCTGGCCGAGGAGCGCCGTCTGTTCTACGTCGCCGCCACCCGGGCCCGTGAACGCCTCGTGGTCACCGCTGTCAAGGCACCCGCCGACGACGGTGACCAGCCCTCGCGCTTCCTCAGCGAGCTCGGCGTCGAACCCCGGGACGTCACCGGACGCCCCCGGCGCCCGCTCGCGGTCGCCTCACTCGTCGCCGAACTCCGGGCGACGACCGTGGACCCCGCCGCCTCGAAAGCCCTGCGCGACGCCGCCGCACTCCGGCTCGCCCGGCTCGCGGCGCTCACCGACGACGAAGGCCGGCCGCTCGTGCCCGCGGCGCACCCGTACCGCTGGTGGGGCCTGGACGAACCGACCCGCTCCGAGGTCCCGCTGCGCGACCGGGACCGCCCCGTCACGCTCTCCGGCAGCGCGCTCGACCAGCTCGCCAACACCTGCGCCCTCCAGTGGTTCCTGGGCCGCGAGGTGAAGGCCGACGCCCCGGCGACGGCGGCGCAGGGCTTCGGCAACGTGGTCCACGTGCTCGCCGACGAGGTGGCCTCCGGACGTACCGCCGCCGACCTGGACGTCCTGATGGAACGCCTGGACTCCGTCTGGGACGGCCTGGTCTTCGACGCCCCCTGGAAGTCGCAGCAGGAGAAGGACCAGGCGCGTGCCGCCCTGGAACGCTTCCTGCGCTGGCACGTCATGGACCGCACCGGCCGCACCCCCGCCGCCAGCGAGCACGACTTCGACGTCACGCTCGAAGCGGGCGAGTACGCGGTGCGTGTCCGGGGTTCCATGGACCGTGTCGAACAGGACACCGAAGGCCGGGCCTACGTCGTCGACTTCAAGACCGGCAAGGGAGCACCCACCAAGGACGAGGTGGCCTTCCACCCCCAGCTCGCCGTGTACCAGCTGGCCGTCAGGGAGGGCGCCGTCGACGAGGTCTTCGACGGCCGCCGTCCGGAACCAGGAGGCGCCGAACTCGTACAGCTGCGCCAGCCCGCCCCGAAGAAGGAGGGCGGCGACGCCCTTCCGAAGGTGCAGGCGCAGGAACCCCTCTCCGGAGAATGGGTCCATGACCTGCTGGCCACGGCCGCCGGCCGGGTCCTGGACGAACGGTTCACCCCCACGACCGGCCAGCACTGCACACACTGTGCCTTCAAGAGCTCGTGCAGCGCGCAGCCCGAAGGCCGGCAGATCATCGAATGAGCGTCCCGCGCGGGACCCGCGTGGAACCGCCTTGTCGGTGTGTCCGGATAGCCTCTTCTGAATGTCCTCCCGCATCAGCGATCCCGAGCAGCTCAAGGAGCTCCTCGGGATCCCCTTCACCCCCGAGCAGACGGCCTGCATCACCGCGCCGCCCGCCCCACAGGTGATCGTGGCCGGAGCCGGCTCCGGGAAGACCACCGTGATGGCCGCCCGGGTGGTGTGGCTGGTCGGGACCGGGCAGGTCGCCCCGGAACAGGTCCTCGGCCTCACCTTCACGAACAAGGCCGCCGGCGAACTCGCCGAACGGGTCCGCAAGGCCCTCGTCGCGGCCGGGGTCACCGACCCGGACGTCATCGACCCGGACAACCCCCCGGGCGAGCCCAGCATCTCCACGTACCACGCCTTCGCCGGCCGCCTCCTCACCGACCACGGCCTGCGGATCGGCCTCGAACCCACCACCCGCCTCCTGGCCGACGCCACCCGCTACCAGCTCGCGGCCCGGGTGCTGCGTGAGGCCCCCGGCCCCTACCCCGCACTGACCCGCTCCTTCCCCACCCTCGTCAGCGATCTGCTGGCCCTGGACGCCGAGCTCGCCGAACACCTCGTCCGCCCCGAACAGCTCGCGGTGCACGACACCGGGCTCCTCCAGGCCCTGGAGACGGCGAAGCTCACCAACGCCGAACTGCGCAAGATCCCCGAGACGTCCGGGGCGCGACGCGAGCTCCTCGAACTCACCCGGCGCTACCGGGCGGCCAAACGCAGCCGCGACCTCCTCGACTTCGGCGACCAGATCGCCCTCTCCGCCGAGCTGGCCCTCACCCGGCCCGAGGTCGGCGCCATCCTCCGCGACGAATTCCGGGTCGTCCTGCTCGACGAGTACCAGGACACCTCGGTGGCCCAGCGACTGCTCCTGGCCGCACTGTTCGGCGGGGAAGGCGAGAACGGCACGACAGGCCACGCCGTCACCGCCGTCGGCGACCCCTGCCAGGCCATCTACGGCTGGCGCGGCGCCTCCGTGGCCAACCTCGACGACTTCCCGCACCACTTCCCGCACGCCGACGGCACCCCGGCCACCCGCTACTCCCTCAGCGAGAACCGCCGCAGCGGAGGCCGCCTCCTCCACCTCGCCAACGGCCTCGCCGAACCCCTGCGCGCCATGCACGAGGGAGTCGAGGCGCTGCGCCCCGCGCCCGGAGCGGAGAGGGACGGCACGGTCCGGTGCGCCCTCCTGCGCACCCACGCCGAGGAGATCGACTGGCTCGGCGACTCACTCGCCCACCTCGTACGGACAGGAAAGGCACCAGGGGAGATCGCAGTCCTGTGCCGGACCGCGGGAGACTTCCCCCGCATCCAGGCCGCCCTCGTCGCCCGGGACATCCCCGTCGAGGTCGTCGGCCTGTCCGGACTGCTGCACCTCCCCGAGGTCGCCGACCTCGTCGCCGTCTGCGAGGTCCTGCAGGACCCCGGGGCCAACGCCTCCCTGGTCCGGCTGCTCACCGGACCGCGCTGGCGCATCGGGCCCCGGGACCTCGCCCTCCTGGGGCGCCGCGCCCGCCTCCTCGTCCACCACGCCGCCACCGGCGACGACACCGACCCGGACCGGCGTCTCGCCGAGGCCGTCGAGGGCATCGACCCCGCCGAGGTGATCTCGCTCGCCGACGCCCTCGACACCTTCCTCGAGTCCGGCGGGGCCGAGGACGACCAACTGCCGTTCTCGGCGGCGGCACGCGTCCGCTTCGCCCGCCTCGCCACCGAACTCCGCGATCTCCGCCGCTCGCTGGCCGACCCCCTCATGGACGTACTGCACCGCGTCCTGGCGACCACCGGCCTCGAGGTGGAACTCTCCGCGTCGCCGCACGCCCTGGCCGCACGCCGCCGCGAGACCCTCGCCAATTTCCTGGACGTCGCGGCCAACTTCGCCGCGATGGACGGAGAAGCGAACCTGCTCGCCTTCCTCGGCTTCCTGCGCACCGCCGCGCAGTACGAGAAGGGCCTGGACAACGCCCTGCCCGGCGGCGAGAACACCGTGAAGGTCCTCACCGCCCACAAGTCCAAGGGCCTGGAATGGGACGTCGTGGCCGTCCCCGGCCTCGTCGGCGGCCAGTTCCCCAGCACACAGTCCCGGGACGCGTGGACCTCGCAGCCCCAGGTGCTCCCGCACGCCCTGCGCGGCGACGCGGCCACGCTCCCCGTCCTCCGCTCCTTCGACGCCAAGGGCCTCAAGGCGTTCAAGGAGGAGATGAAGGCACATCAGCACACCGAGGAGCTCCGCCTCGGTTACGTCACCTTCACCCGCCCCCGCAGCCTGCTGCTCGGCTCCGGCCACTGGTGGGGTCCTTCCCAGAAGAAGCCCCGCGGCCCGTCCGCCTTCCTGGACGCGCTGTACGAACACTGCGCGGCCGGGTACGGCGAGATCGAGGCCTGGGCGGACGAGCCAGGCGAGGACGAGGACAACCCGGCGCTCCACGAGAAGGACACCGACCAGGCCTGGCCGCTCCCGCTCGACGCCACGGCGACGGCCCGCCGCCGCGCCGCCCGGGACACGGTGCTGGCCCACCTGGAGGCCCTGGCGGCCACGCCCGTACCGGATGTGCACGAGGAAGCCGCGCACGCCGGGACTCCCGGATACGCCCAGGAGCCGCCGTACGAGGACGAGCCGCCGTACGAGGACGAGCCGCCGTACGAGGAGGAGCCGCCGTACGAGGACGAGGTGCCGCCCTACGCCGGGGCGGACGCCCCGCACGCCCCGCACGAGGACTCGTTCCCGTTCCCGGACGGTGGGTCCGCCACGTCCACCGAGCAGGGACCGTCACCGGAGGACGCCCCGTACCCCGGCGCCGAGCAGGCCACGGGCGGTCCCCGGTCCGCCCCGCACCCAGCGGTCCTCGCCCCGCGCATCCCGGCCGCCCGTGCCCCGGCGGACGCGGATCTCACCCCGGAGGAGTCGCGCACCCTCGCCTCCTGGGACCGTGATCTCGACGCCCTCGCCGGGGAGCTGCGCCGTGCCCGTGCGGCCGTGCACGACGTCGTCGTGCCCGCCACCCTCTCCGCCACCCAGCTCCTGCACCTCGCCGACGACCCCGAAGGCTTCGCACGGGAGCTCGCCCGGCCGATGCCCCGCCCCCCGCAGTCCGCGGCCCGCCGGGGGACCCGTTTCCACGCCTGGGTGGAGTCCCGGTTCGAGGAACTGCCGCTGCCCATGCTGGGTCCTGACGAACTCCCCGGGGGCGACGGAAGCGACGCGGAGATCGCCGACGAGCGCGACCTCGCCGAGCTCAAGGAGGCCTTCGAGCGCACCACCTACGCCCGGCGCACGCCGTACCGCGTCGAGACACCGTTCCAGATCACGCTCGCGGGCCGGGTGATCCGCGGCCGGATCGACGCGGTCTACCGCACGGGCGACACGTACGAGATCGTCGACTGGAAGACCGGCCGGAACCACGCGGCCGACCCGCTCCAGCTGGCCGTCTACCGCCTGGCCTGGGCCGAACTGCACGATCTGCCGCTGGAGGCGGTCACCGCGACCTTCCTGTACGTACGCACCGGGGAGACGTCCCGCCCCGCCGGGCTGCCGGGCCGCCGGGAACTGGAGAAGCTCCTGCTGGACGAGCCACCTCCGCCGGGCCGATAGGCTCATGAGCATGAGCGACACCCCGGACAGCGCCGTCCGTACGTACACCGAGCAGCACCGCACGGCCTTCCTCGAAGACCTCGCCGAGTGGCTGCGCATCCCGTCCGTCTCCGCCCAGCCGGAGCACGACGCGGACGTACGGCGCAGCGCCGAGTGGCTGTCGGGCAAGTTCAAGGAGACCGGGTTCCCGGTCTCCGAGATCTGGGAGACCGCCGGCGCCCCCGCGGTCTTCGCCGAGTGGCCGTCGCAGGATCCGGACGCACCCGTCGTCCTGGTCTACGGCCATCACGACGTGCAGCCCGCGGCCCGCGAGGACGGCTGGAACAGCGACCCGTTCGACCCGGTGATCCGCGACGGCAGGATGTACGGACGAGGCGCGGCCGACGACAAGGGCCAGGTGTTCTTCCACACACTCGGCGTCCGGGCCCACCTCGCCGTCACCGGCCGCACGAGCCCCGCCGTGCACCTCAAGCTCCTGATCGAGGGCGAGGAGGAGTCCGGCTCACCGCACTTCCGCGCGCTGGCCGAAGAGCGGGCCGCCCGGCTCGCGGCCGACGTCGTGATCGTCTCCGACACGGGTATGTGGGACGAGAACACCCCGACCGTCTGCACCGGCATGCGCGGCCTCGCGGAATGTGAGATCGAGCTGTTCGGCCCCGGCCAGGACCTCCACTCCGGGTCCTTCGGGGGCGCCGTCCCCAATCCCGCGACCGCGCTCGCCCGGCTCGTCGCCGCTCTCCACGACGCGGAGGGCAGGGTCGCGGTCCCCGGCTTCTACGACGGGGTCGCCGAACTCACCGACACCGAGCGCGCCCTCTTCGCCGAGCTGCCCTTCGACGAGGACACCTGGCTGCGTACGGCCGCCTCGCACGCCACCGCGGGCGAGGCGGGCTACTCCACGCTCGAACGCATCTGGGCGCGCCCCACCGCGGAGGTCAACGGCATCGGCGGCGGCTACCAGGGCGCGGGCAGCAAGACCGTCATTCCCTCGTCCGCCCTGGTGAAGCTGAGCTTCCGGCTGGTCGCCGGACAGGACCCGGAGCGGATCCAGGAAGCGGTCCGCACCTGGGCCGGGGCCCGGGTCCCGGCCGGTGTCCGCCACCGCATCACCTTCGCCCCGGCCACCCGCCCCTGTCTGACACCCCTGGACCACCCCGCCCTCCAGGCGGTGGCCCGCGCCATGGGACGGGCCTTCGGGACGAAGATCCTCTTCACCCGCGAGGGAGGCTCGGGCCCCGCCGCCGACCTGCAGGACGTCCTCGGCGCACCCGTCCTCTTCCTGGGCATCTCCGTACCGTCCGACGGCTGGCACGGCCCCGACGAGAAGGTCGAGCTCGATCTCCTCCTCAAGGGCGTGGAGACCGCCGCCCACCTCTGGGGCGAGCTGGCCGACGCACTCCGCTGAATCTCTGAACGCCCGATCCGCCCCCGGGGGAGTAGGAAGCACCTGTGAGCACCTTCGACAACGCCACCGCAGACCGCCCGATCGGTCTCACCGCGCCGAGCGGTATCGACCGCGCCGCGCACCACCGGCTCGACGAGGCCTGGCTCGCCGCGGCCTGGAGCCATCCGACGACCAGGGTCTTCGTCGTCTCCGGCGGCCAGGCGCTCATCGACGACACCCCTGACGGCGGCACCGAGCTCGTCATGACGCCCGCCTTCGAAGCGCCGGTCACCGAGACCCACCGCTACTTCCTGGGCACCGACGAGGACGGCGTACGCTACTTCGCGCTCCAGAAGGACTCCCTCCCGGGCCGCATGGACCAGTCCGCACGGCCCGCGGGTCTGCGTGAGGCCGGCATGCTCCTGGGCCCGCGCGACGCCGGACTGATGGTGCACGCGGTGGCACTGGAGAACTGGCAGCGGCTGCACCGCTTCTGCTCACGCTGCGGCGAGCGCACCGTCATCGCGGCGGCCGGACACATCCGTCGCTGCCAGGCCTGCGGGGCGGAGCACTACCCGCGGACCGACCCCGCGGTGATCATGCTGGTCACGGACGACCAGGACCGGGCCCTGCTCGGACGCCAGGTCCACTGGCCCGAGGGCCGCTTCTCGACCCTCGCCGGCTTCGTCGAGCCCGGGGAGTCGATCGAGCAGTCCGTGGCCCGAGAGGTGTTCGAAGAGGCAGGGGTCACGGTCGGCGAGGTCGAGTACATCGCCAGTCAGCCCTGGCCGTTCCCTTCCAGCCTCATGCTCGGCTTCATGGCGCGCGCCGTGTCATCGGAGATCACCGTGGACGGTGAGGAGATCGAGGAGGCCCGCTGGTTCTCCCGCGAAGACCTCACGGCCGCCTTCGACTCGGGCGAGGTGCTGCCCCCGTTCGGCGTCTCGATCGCGGCGCGTCTGATCGAGCTCTGGTACGGCAAGCCGCTTCCCAGGCCGGGCAACGCGGGCTGAGCGGCCGGCGGTGTACGACGAAGGCCCCCGCCCTTCTTGGGTTCAGGGGGTCGTTGCAACACCGCCTGGTTTTAGGTGGTGAGTAGATCACGCAGACGCTCGGCTGGGGTCTCCCAGCCGAGCGTCTTGCGTGGGCGGCCGTTGAGTTCCTGGGCGACGTGTTCGAGGTCTTCGGGAGTGTGGACGCTCAGGTCGGTGCCCTTCGGGAAGTACTGCCGCAGCAGCCCGTTCGTGTTCTCGTCCCGTCCGGGATGCCGGCGCGGCAGACGCACCGAACTCCGCCCGGCCTTCCGGGCCCAGCCGAAGGCGGTGTTCCGGTTCGCCCCCAGTTCCCGGGCCACCACGGTCACGTTCCCCACAACATCCAGCCGGGCAAGGAAACGCTCCCTCAGCCTCGCAACGTCATCGCGTCCAACGACCACGGTCCTCGCAACTCCCACAGATCGCGGGTGTTGCGAGGACCGTTAGAACCCAAGACGGCGGGGGCCTTCGTCACAGGGAGCGCGGTCAGGCGCCGATCTTCTGCTTGACCTGGGCCAGCGAAGGGTTGGTCAGCGTCGAACCGTCCGGAAAGAGAACGGTCGGAACCGTCTGGTTTCCGCCATTCGCCTTCTCGACGAAAGCCGCCGAATCCGGGTCGTGCTCGATGTTGACCTCGGTGTACGCGATGCCTTCGCGATCCATCTGTCCCTTGAGCCGGCGGCAGTAGCCGCACCACGTGGTGCTGTACATCGTCACAGTGCCCGGCATGTCGTCGGTGCTCCCTTGTCTCGTGTGTCCCGCTGGGAAAGGTCTCGCCAGAGGCGGGACACGTACGTCCACGCACCGTCCCGCATGAGGGGAACGTCCCGGGGCGGACCGCCATTCCCGGCCCTGGGGCGGATGGGCCGGCGGCCTCGCTCGCGACCGGTACGACAATCCGCGGCCCCCTGTGGACAACCGCCGCAGAGGCCCCTCGCGACCTGGCAGCATGGCAGGGTGACAGCAGCAACGCACTCCACCCTCTTCCCACAGGTCCCCGACTCCGCGGACGCCGTGCTCGACGGGCTCGACCCGGAGCAGCGCGAGGTCGCGCTGGCCCTCGACGGACCCGTGTGCGTGCTGGCCGGAGCCGGTACGGGCAAGACGCGGGCGATCACGCACCGTATCGCCTACGGGGTGCGTGCGGGGATCCTCCAGCCGGCGACCGTGCTCGCCGTCACCTTCACCAACCGGGCGGCCGGGGAGATGCGGGGCCGGCTCCGCCAGCTCGGCGCGACCGGTGTCCAGGCCCGGACGTTCCACTCCGCAGCGCTGCGCCAGCTCCAGTACTTCTGGCCGAAAGCAGTCGGTGGTGAGCTTCCACGTCTGGTCGAGCGCAAGGTCCAGCTGGTCGCCGAGGCCGCGGCCCGCTGCGGGATCCGGCTCGACCGCAACGAGCTGCGGGACGTCACCAGTGAGATCGAGTGGGCCAAGGTCACCCAGACCGTCCCCGCCGACTACCCGGCAGCGGTCGTGAAGTCCCAACGGGACGCACCACGTGATCCGGCCGAGCTCTCACAGATCTACGCGATGTACGAGCAGTTGAAGCGCGACCGGTCGGTGATCGACTTCGAGGACGTGCTGCTGCTCACCGTCGGCATCCTCCAGGACCGCCACGACATCGCCGATCATGTGCGCCGCCAGTACCAGCACTTCGTCGTCGACGAGTACCAGGACGTCAGCCCGCTCCAGCAGCGGCTCCTCGATCTGTGGCTGGGCGACCGGGACAATCTCTGTGTCGTCGGTGACGCCGGCCAGACGATCTACTCCTTCACCGGTGCCACCCCTGACCACCTGCTGAATTTCCGCACCCGTCATCCGGGCGCGACGGTGGTCAAGCTGGTGCGGGACTACCGCTCCACGCCCCAGGTCGTCCACCTGGCCAACGGCTTGCTGAGCCAGGCCCGGGGCAAGGCCGCCGAGCACCGGCTGGAGCTGGTCTCGCAGCGCGGCAGAGGTCCCGAACCCGTCTACACGGAGTACGCCGACGAGCCCGCGGAGGCCGAGGGAACCGCGCGCCGGATCCGTGATCTGATCGCCGCCGGGGTCCCGGCCGGTGAGATCGCCGTGCTGTACCGGGTCAATTCCCAGTCCGAGGTCTACGAGCAGGCACTCGCGGACGCGGGTGTGCCCTATCAGCTGCGGGGGGCCGAGCGTTTCTTCGACCGTCCGGAGGTGCGGGAAGCGGGCGTCGCCCTGCGTGGTGCCGCCCGGGCGGGGGGCAACGACTCGTTGCTCGACGGCGCCGACGACCTGCCCTCCGAGGTGCGGGCGGTGCTCTCCACCAAGGGCTGGGCCTCCAAGCCGCCCGCCGGTTCGGGAGCGGTGCGGGACCGCTGGGAATCCCTCGCCGCGCTGGTGCGACTGGCCGAGGACTTCGAACAGGCCAGGCCGGGTGCGACGCTCTCCGACCTCGTGGCCGAGCTGGACGAGCGGGCGGCCGCCCAGCACGCACCCACGGTGCAGGGCGTCACCCTGGCGTCGCTGCACTCGGCGAAGGGACTGGAGTGGGATGCCGCGTTCCTCGTCGGCCTCTCCGAGGGGATGATGCCGATCGCCTACGCCAAGACGGACGAACAGGTCGAGGAGGAACGCCGACTGCTGTACGTCGGGGTCACCCGGGCGCGTTTCCACCTCTCGTTGTCCTGGGCTCTGTCCCGGTCGCCGGGTGGCCGCGGGAACCGCCGGGCGACCCGTTTCCTCAACGGACTGCGGCCGGGCTCGGCCGCGGCCGGCCCGCGGGGTGGTACCGGCGGGGCCGGCGGTATCGACCGCGGCTCCCGTACGGGTACGGGCGGCGCGGAGACGCCGGCCCGGCCCGGCCGGAGAGGGCCGGTGCGGTGCCGGGTCTGCGGCAAGACGCTCACCGAAGCCGGTGAGATGAAACTGATGCGCTGCGAGGACTGCCCCTCGGACATGGACGAGGCGCTGTACGAACGGCTGCGTGAGTGGCGCGCCGACCGGGCTAAGGAGATCAGCCAGCCCGCCTACTGCGTCTTCACCGACAAGACACTGATGGCGATCGCCGAGGCGGCGCCGGGGGACGAGGGCGAGCTCGTCGTCATCGCCGGTGTCGGCAACCGGAAGCTGACCAGGTTCGGGGCCGATGTGCTGGCCATCTGCGCAGGCCGGACAGTGGGTCAGGAGCCGGAGGAGGACGGTGCCGGGGTGTGAGAAGAACTCGTCGAAAAAATAGTTTGCGCCCGCAGCAGCAAGCACCATAGGTTCTTAACCACGGGAACAGCGACTTCTCTGAAGCCCTGACTCCGTGCTGTACTTATCCGAATACCGCAGGATCGGCCCCGGCCGGTCCCTTGAGACGCCGAGAGGAGGCGATTGTCGTGATCAGCATCATCAACACCACCAAAGTGACCGATCCGTCGGTCGTCTCCGCCTGCTCGCTCGGCCTCGCCTGCTCTTCGGAGCTCTCGCTTCGTGGCATCCGTGTGTCCGGCGTCTCCGCCGTCAGCCCGCTGTTCCTGGCGAGCCTGCCCGTGCGGGAGCGCAATGAGCGACCGACCGGGGCACCGGAAACAGCGGTAGTGAAGGGACAGGTCTCGGCCTATGCCTTTGCGGCAGCCGCAGCCGGTGCCGGAGCCAAGAAGCAGACGACGCAGCACCACCACATGATGTGGGCCTTCCGTGGGCCTGAACCCTGGAGTGATCCAGCCTGATTCGATCAGGCCGGCGCCTTCAGGGCCGCGGAACCCCACTCGGGATCCGCGGCCCTTTTGTTTTGTCCGAACGGATGAGACGAGACGAAGGAGCCTCGGGACAGCAGGACCTGGTACCAGCCGCCAACCGGCCAACAGGCCGGCACGACCAGACGAGGACAACGCCACCGTGCAACTCGAGACGCACGCCCCGTCCGTACCGCCTTCCGACACGATCTCCCCGCCCGGCCTCACGGAGGACTCCACCTTGCTCCCCCTCACTGCGCTCAGCGCGCTCGACGACGCCATCGAGAACCTCGGCGTGCCCGTGCCCTGCCGTTCCTACGACCCGGAGGTCTTCTTCGCCGAGTCGCCGGCCGACGTCGAGTACGCCAAGTCCCTCTGCCGGACCTGTCCGCTGATGGAGGCCTGCCTCGCCGGAGCCAAGGAGCGGCGCGAGCCGTGGGGCGTCTGGGGTGGCGAGCTCTTCGTCCAGGGCGTCGTCGTCGCCCGCAAGCGTCCGCGTGGCCGTCCGCGCAAGAACCCGGTCGCAGCGTGATCGCCGGCCTGGGGGTCACGGCCCCCGCAGGAAGCAAGCGCATCGGAACCATCGACCGTCCCCAGACTCATGACCCCCGGAATCAGGCACCAATGACCACCACCACGAGGGAGCCCGTCGGCTCCGCGACCCCGGACGTCACCATCATCGGCGCGAACGACTCGCGTCAGAACAGGACCCGCGAAATGCAACTCATCCCAGAAGCCCTGGCACGTGCGCATATGCACGAGCGCCTGAGGGAGGCCGAGGAGGGACGTCAGGCGGCCCGCTTGATGGCCGCCCGGCGGATGCAGCGCCGTGCGGAGCGTGCCTCGATGCGCGCCCGCCGCGCGCTCGCCATGGCCGTCATGCACTGACAGATACACCAGCAGTACGGCGCACCACGGCTGCCGGGCCACCGCTCGGCCTCTCCGGCAGCCACACTCCCCTGTTACGGGGCCGACCCGACCGGGCCGGCCCCGTAGTGCGTTGCCCGCGTGTGCCGTCCGGCCCGCGGGGTGTGGTTCCGAGGTGGACGAGGAGACTCGGGGCTCCTGAGGAATCGGCTGCAGGACACGTCAGGTGTGCCGCTGCGGCACCACCGCAGAGTCGAACCCTGCCTCCGCCTGGCTCTGTTCGGTGGAGAACGGCAGCCGTCAGCACAGCTGCGGCCACTGCGCACACACCCCTGCCAGGGTGCCCGGTAGCCGGCTCGGCTCCGTCCGGGGGGCGACCGCCGGGTGCAGAGGGCGGGCCGGCTCCTACACCTCGACCGCCGCCCCCGCATCGGCACTGTCCTCGTCCGGTTCCTGCTCCTGGAATCCCGGCAGCCAGGACTCCAGTTCGTCCCGGAGACGGACGGTGGCACCCAACTGGCACAGGACGCCGATCGTGCTCAGCGTCACACGGTGAATCAGCAGATAGGACGGGGGCAGATTCAGCTGCTTGCCCAACTGATGCGCCGGAGAGCGGGGATCGGCGATCCGGGCGGCCTGACTGCGCAGCCAGGAGCGGGTGAAGGTGAATTCGTCCGCCTGCGCCGGCTCGATGATGGGGAGCAGGTAGTCGAGCACGGCGTCCGGTTCGAGATCGATCGACTCCCTGACGAAGCCGGCCTCACGAAGCATGGCGTAGACGGCGTCGGCGTCCCTGTCCAACGTCATTCGCAGGGCGTTGCCGATGATCTGCGGCAGACCGCCCGGAAGCCGGTCCACCGTGCCGAAGTCCAGCACTCCCAGGCGCCAGGGGGACGGGCCCCCCTCCTGCGCGTCCATCTCACCGGCAGGCACACCTGACGCACACACATCTGCCGGGGGGAGCAGCCGGAAGTTTCCCGGATGGGGGTCGGCGTGCAGCAGACCGGTGCGTGCGGGCCCTGAGAAGAGGAAACGTGCCAGTAGTTCGCCTGCCCGGTCGCGCTGCTCCGCCGTACCGTCAGCGATCACCTCCGACAGCGGGATTCCCTCGATCCACTCCGTCACCAGAACCTGCTCGGACTGATGCACCACTCCCGGGATCACCACATCCGGATCGTCCTCGAACTCCGTCGCGTGTTCCTGCTGGGCCCGGGCCTCGAGTTCATAGTCCAGTTCCTCGGAGACCCGGTCGCGCAGCTCCGTGATGAGTGGCTTGATGTCCATCCCGGGAACAAGCGGGCCGAGCAGCCGCGCGAAGCGGCTGAGTTGGCTGAGATCGGACAGCAACGCCTTTCCGGCGCCGGGGTACTGCACCTTCACGGCGACGTCGCGTCCGTCGTGCCACACGGCGCGGTGGACCTGTCCGATCGAGGCCGCGGCGGAGGGCCGGTCCTCGAACTCGGTGAAGAGCTCACGCCAGTCCTCGCCGAGCCGCTCCGCCAGCACCGCGTGGACGGTGCGGGCCGGCATCGGCGGGGCCGCCTCCTGCAGTTTGGTCAGTGCCGCCCGGTAAGGGCCCGCGACGTCTTCGGGCAACGCGGATTCGAAGACGGAGAGCGCCTGCCCGAGCTTCATCGCACCGCCCTTCAGCTCACCGAGCACTTTGAAGAGCTGGTCGGCCGTGCGCTGCTGTACCTCACGTGCCACCATCTCGGCGGGCTTCCCGCCGATCCGCTTGCCCAGACCCCATGTGGCGCGGCCGGCGAAGCCGAGCGGCAGCGCTGCCAGCTTCGCGGTACGGGTGACCGCCTTCCGGGGAAGATCAGACATGTGCCCCTCCAGTTCCCAGACTGCGTGTCACGTGGAATTTTGGCTCCGCTCCGTCGGCGGTCACCCGGCCATTGTGTCCTGCGGGGCGCCGGCCGCGGGGGTGAGTTCCACCTCAGTGCCCCCCGCCGCACCGCAGGCGCAGTCGAGGTGCGGACTCAGCCGCTCCGACCGCCAGCCCAGCAGTGGCATGGCGGCCTCCCACCGCGCTCCGGTGCTGGCGGGGAGCTCCCCGTCGAGAAAGGAGAGCGCGTGGGCTGCCGCGAGGCCGACCACCGCTGTCGCCAGGCCCAGATCGCAGGCCTGCACGTATGCACGCCGTCCGGACCTCCATTGTGCGAGCATCCGTGGCCACTGGGGGTCCGCCTCCGCGCGGCACAGCGCCAGACAGCCCGCGCAGCCGGTGCCACCGGGCAGTACCAACGGCCCTACCACTCCGGTGGCTTCGATCACTCCGGCGTAGAGATGCGGCGTGCCCGAAGCGATCCAGGGGGCGGCGGTGTCCGGCTCGGGGGCGTAGACGGAGAGGCCGTCCCTGGGGGCCACCACGATCAGGGACAGTGCGGGTTCACCGCCTCCCGGGGGCGCGCCGGCCCCGCCCTGCCGTGGAGCTCCGCCGACCGCGGACCTGCGCACCAGCTGCCGGGCGGCGGTGTCCCGGCGCTCACCGACCGAGGAAGCCGGGAGCCCGCCCGGTGCCACGTCCCAGGGCTCGGTGCGGCCCCCGTCGAGCACCTCGACGTGACCCACTCCTGATCCCGAGAGCACCGCGGCGATCGCCGCGCCGACCCTCCCCGCGCCACGCACCTGCACCCGCATCGCGCGCCGGGCCGCGAGCCTGCGCAGCCCGCTGCCGGGCGCCGGATGCACCACGGAGAGGGCCGCCGCGTCCGGTCGCTGCCGCTCCAGGGTCTCGGCCCGCCGGCGTAGGACGTCGGCCTCGGGGCCACCCGCGTCCGGATCGTCCAGCAGGCCGGCCTCCGTCAGGCGCGATACGAGAATGTCCACGTGACGGTCCGAAAGATCCAGCGCCCTGGCCTCTTCGCGGAGCAGGGCGAGTCCGCGTGTTCCGTCGAGGAGTTCGAGAAAACTGCCGGTGGCGATATCCATCGGCCCCAGAGTTACCGCGTGCGCGGGTGTCACACCGAATTGCACGGTGTTCCGTCCACGCCAGGCCCGCCGGAGCGCGGGCTTCAACATCGGGTGCATGACTTCTCCAGCTCGGTGTGTCGGGGTCTGTTGCCAGAATGCAGCGTGGCGACGACACGGGCTGAAAGTTATCCACAGGCCGGGGCGTTAGTCGTTCAAATGGTGCGAGCCGAGAAGTGGATCGGCATCGAACCGCCGAGGGGGCGGGACTTCCCCTGCCGCCGGCGGGTAACGTCGTGGCGTGCCCTCAGACTCCCCTCCCGATCTCGCCGGGGAGACCCCCGCGCGCAGAGCCGGACGCCGGCAGCGCAGCGCAGCCACCCAGCAGCCCCGCGCATCGGTGGCGAGCGCGGTCGAGGTCCGCAGGAGCGCCCGGCGCAGCAGAACGGTCTCCGCCTACCGGGAGGGCGATCGCACGATCGTGCTCATCCCGGCCCGGATGTCGGAGGCCGAGGAGCGGCGCTGGGTCGGTGTGATGCTCGACAAGCTCGCGGCGCAGGAGAGCAAGCGCGTCATCGGTGACAGTGAGCTCGGTGACCGCGCCGAGCGGCTTTCCGGCCAGTATCTCGGTGGCCGGGCGCGGCCGGCCACCGTGCGATGGGTGACCAATCAGAACACCCGCTGGGGCTCCTGCACCCCGGCCGAGGGCAGCATCCGTCTTTCGCACCGTCTGCAGGGCATGCCGGAGTACGTCCTGGACTACGTCCTCCTCCACGAGCTGGCCCATCTGCTGGTCCCGGGCCACGGGCCGCGTTTCTGGCAGCTGCTCGAGGCGTATCCCCGTACCGAGCGTGCGCGCGGCTACCTCGAAGGAGTCGTGGCGGCTGCCCGGCTTCCGCAGCCGGCTGCCGCCCTCGAAGAGTGACGTCGCCGATTCTGTACCGGGTCTGTACCGACTTGGCTCGATGTCGCGGTCAGCGGTTAGCCTGACGCGACGCATTCACCTTCGGGATGGGGGACGGTCGTTACGCATGGCCAGGGAATTTCAACGCGGCCACAAGGCCAAGATCAGTGATCTCACGGCAGGGACGGATCTGTACGTAGGCGTGCAGATCGCCGGTCCGGGCCTGACGTTCGACATCAGCTGCTTCGGTCTCGACGCCAATGAGCAGCTCTCCGACGACCGGTATTTCATCTTCTTCAATCAGCCGAAATCGCCGGAGGAGTCCATTCAGCTTCTCGGCCCCCAGGCCGGTGACACCGAGTCGTTCCGCGTCACCCTCGACCGCATTCCGGCGAACATCCACAAGTTGTCCTTCACCGCGACTCTCGACGGTGCCGGACAGATGTCGCAGGCCGGCCCCGGGTACATCCGGATCGTCGCGGGCGGTGAAGAGGTGGTGAGGTATGCCTTCACCGGCTCGGAGTTCACCACCGAGCGTGCGGTCATGCTCGGCGACTTCTACCTGAAGGACGTCTGGCGTTTCGCCGCGGTCGGCCAGGGCTTCGACGGCGGACTCGACGCGTTGCTCAAGAACTTCGGCGGGGAGGTCGCGGAGGAAGCTCCCGCCGCACCGCCCCAGGGAGCCGTACCCTCGTTCGCTCCGCCCGCCCAGGCCTCCGCGCCCCCTGCCTTCGGTGCTCCGGCCGCCCCCCAGGCACCACAGCCCGCACCGGCTTCCGGAACTCCGGCAGCGTCCGCTCCCGCCCCGCAGCAGCCGGTGCACGCCGCGCCGACTCTCGCGGCACCTGTGACGCCGACGCCGCAGGCACCCGCTCCGTACGGGCAGCCGTCCCGGCAGCCGCAGTTCGGACAGGTCCCGGGGCAGGGGACCCCGCCCGCCGCCCCGCCCTACGGCCTGCAGCCCCAGGCCGCCCCGGCGTTCGGCCAGCAGCACCCGGGCGCGCAGCCCGGTATGCCGCAGGGCGTGCCCCAGGGGGTCCCGGCGGGTGGTGCGGGGCTGCAGGCCGCCCTGCAGCCCTACAAGGAAGCGGCCACCGGGCAGCGCTGGACCTCGCAGAACCAGCAGCTCATGCGCGTCGACCTCACGATGGGAGGTACACCGGTGCTGGCCCGTCAGGGCAGCATGGTGATGTACCAGGGCAAGGTCGACTTCGGTTACAAGGGTGCCGGTTTCGCCGGCCGCATGGTCGGCAATGCCACGGGCCAGGAAATGCAGCTGATGCGCTGTACAGGCCGCGGCCAGGTCTTCTTCGCCGAAGAAGGGGCGCACCTGCACCCCATCGAGCTGCAGGGCGACGGCATCTGCGTCTCCGCGGAGAGCGTCCTCGCCTTCGACGAGTCCCTGCAGTACGAGGTCCGCAGGATCGAGGGGCACGGCATCCCGGGCGGCGCCCTGTTCACCATGCAGTTCCAGGGCACCGGCACCGTCGTCGTCAAGACCCATGGTGTGCCGGTCGTCCTGCCGGTCACGCCGACCACCTTCGCCGACTGCAATGCCGTGGTGGCCTGGTCGTCCGCATCCCAGGTGATCATCTCCAGCCAGGTCCGGCTGCGCCGCAACGCGTATCCGGGACACAGCGGGGAGACCGTGAACCTGCAGTTCCGGGGAGCCCCCGGAAACTTCATCGTCGTCCAGCCCTACGAGGTCTGAGGGAGCCCGTCATGAACCAGCAACTCGCGGGCTACGCCCCGACCCCCGTCACGGCCCGGATGGAGAACCACGGCCGCACGATGCTCAAGGTCGCCATGGCCACCGGCCAGGACCTCTACGCGCGCACCGGCTCCATGGTGGCGTACGAGGGCTTCATCCAGTACGAGCCCAACCCGCCCGCCGTCCGTCAGATCGCGTCCCAGTGGATCAGCGGCGAGGGCGCGCCCCTGATGAAATGCGCCGGTGACGGACTGCTCTACCTCGCCGACTACGGTGCCGACGTGGTCGTCATCAATCTCGACAACGACTCGATCTCGGTCAACGGCACCAATCTCCTGGCCTTCGACGGTCACCTCACCTGGGGCGTGGAACGGGTCAAGGGGCTGGCCAAGTTCGCAGGCCAGGGTCTGTGGAACGTCAGGATCCAGGGGACCGGGTGGGTCGCCATCACCTCGCGCGGCACCCCGATCGTCGTCGACTGCGGCCGCGGTGAGGACGAGACGTACGTCGACCCCGACGCCCTCGTCGCATGGTCGCCGAACCTCAAGGTGAAGGGCAAGCGCAGCTTCAAGGCGAGCTCGCTCATAGGGCGGGGCAGCGGAGAGGCGTATCAGATGGCCTTCTCGGGCCAGGGCATCGTCGTCGTCCAGCCGAGCGAGGACAGTACCGACCGCCTCCGGATCCGGAACTGAGCGGGGGAGGGACACATCATGCAGAGTCCGCTTTTCAGCCACACCGAACAGCAGTCGCAGGATCGCTACACCGTTCAGAACCCACAGCTCCTGCGGGTCTCGCTGACCGGGCACGACGATGTCCTCGCCCGTAAGGGTGCCATGGTCGCCTACCAGGGGCTCATGGAGTTCGACGGGGAGCACCAGTCGCAGGGCCAGCGCCGCGCCCGCAGGAACACGGGCGAGGGCCTCGACCTCATGCGTTGCTCGGGGCAGGGCACGGTCTACCTGGCCAACCTCGCCCAGTACATCCATGTGGTCGACGTCGATCACGAGGGCATGACGGTCGACAGCGCCTACGTCCTCGCGCTGGACTCCTCGCTGCACACCGAGGTCATCGCGGTGGACAGCCACTACGGGATCTCGGGCACCGGCAAGTACCAGCTCAACATCTCCGGGAGCGGCAAGGTCGCGCTGATGACCTCCGGCCAGCCACTGATGATGCAGGTCACTCCCGAGAAGTACGTCAATGCCGACGCCGACGCGATCGTCGCCTGGTCGAGCGGGCTGAGGGTGCAGATGCAGGCCCAGACCCACTCCACGGGCGTCCTCAGGCGTCGGGGCAACACGGGGGAGGGCTGGGAACTGAGCTTCCTGGGCCAGGGTTTCGCCCTTGTCCAGCCGAGCGAGGTGCTGCCGCCGCAGAACGCCCAGATCGGCCAGGGGGCCGCGGCCCAGTTCGGTGTGGGCCGGCACGGCGCGCACGGCCAGAACCAGAACAACGCCTGGAACTGAGCCGCTCCGCTCCCGGAGGCATGGCCGGTGAGGGGAGGTTCCCACGGGAACCTCCCCTCACCGGCGTCTAGCGTCCCTGGCGCAGCCGCGCACGGGTGTCCTCCAGGAGCCGCACGACCGAGGCGTCCGCCACCCCCGCCACCTCGTCGTACGGGAACCAGCGCAGATCGAGGGACTCGTCGCTGATCTGCTCCACCGCCCCGGCCGTCGCCGTCACCGCGTACTGCACGTCGAGGTGCCGGTGGCAGGGCGCCGGGATGGGGTGCCGGTCCAGCCGCACCGGACCGCCGGGCAACAGGACGAGCCCGGCGATTCCCGACTCCTCCGTGGCCTCGCGCAGGGCAGCTGCCGCGAGAGTGGTGTCCTGGGGTTCGCAGTGCCCGCCCATCTGCAGCCACATCCGGAGCTTCTTGTGCAGCGTCAGCAGGACCCTGCCGCGCTGCGGGTCGATCACCAGCGCGCTGGCCGTCAGATGCCCGGCTTCACACGCCTTCCACATGCCGTCGGGGTGCCCGGCCAGGTGGTCCAGATACGCCAGACGCAACTCGGCCTGCTGAGCGTCAGCCCCGTCGTAACCGTCGAGGACCGAAACGGCGTCGTCGTGCAGGCTCACCGGCCGGTGTCATCCTCGTCGTCGCTCTTCGGGCCGTCTTCGGGCTCGTCCTTGCCCCGGTCCTCGGCGGCAGGCTTCTGCGGGCCCCTGGCAGCTTCGCCGAGCATCTTGTCCAGCTCGGAGAAGTCCAGCTGCTCGTGATGGACGAAGCCGTCGGGGTCGTCCAGGTCCTGGGCCGTCGGCAGCATGTCAGGGTGCTCCCACAGGCCGTCACGGCCGTCGACGCCCCGGGCATCCGTGAGCGACGCCCACAGCCGCGAAGCGTCCCGCAGCCTGCGCGGCCGCAGCTGGAGTCCGATCAGGGTGGCGAAGGTCTGTTCGGCGGGACCACCGGAGGCCCGGCGCCTGCGCATCGTCTCGCGCAGCGCGTCCGCCGAGGTCAGCCGGGACTTCGCGGCCTCGTGCACCACCGCGTCCACCCAGCCCTCGACGAGGGCGAGGGCGGTCTCCAGCCGGGCCAGCGACGCCTTCTGCTCCGGGGTGTCCTCCGGCTGGAACATGCCCTGCTGAAGAGCGTCCTGCAACTGCTCGGGCTGCGAGGGGTCGAACTGTCCGACGACGTCCTCCAGCTTGCTGGTGTCGACCTTGATGCCGCGGGCGTAGGCCTCCACCGCGCCGAACAGGTGTGAGCGCAGCCACGGAACGTGGGCGAAAAGCCGCTGGTGGGCCGCCTCGCGCAGTGCCAGATACAGCCGCACCTCGTCCTGCGGCACACTCAGGTCCTTGCCGAACCGCTCGACGTTCAGCGGGAGCAGCGCGGCCTTGCCGGCAGGCGCCAGGGGGAGGCCGATGTCGGTCGAACCGACGACCTCGCCGGCGAGCACGCCCACGGCCTGCCCGATCTGCTGGCCGAACATGGCACCGCCCATGGACCGCATCATGCCGATCAGCGGACCGGCCATGGCCTGCATCTCCTCCGGCAGGACATCGCCCATGGCCAGGCCGACGCGTTCGGCCACCGGGTCGACCAGTTGCTGCCAGGCCGGCAGCGACGCCTCGACCCACTCGGCACGGCTCCACGCGACCGTCGAGACGGAACCCGAGGGCAGCGACGTCACACCGTCCAGCCAGAGGTCGGCGAGACGCAGCGCCTCGTCGACGGAGGACCGCTCCGCGGGACCGACGCTCGCGTCCTTGCTGCCGTCCGTGGTGCCCTGCGACACCGTCTGGCGGGCGATCTGCTTGGCCATGTCCCAGTTGACCGGGCCGCCCTCGTAGCTCAGCATCTGGCCGAGCTGCTGGAAGGCGGCGCCCAGGTCGTTCGGGTTCATCGAGCCGAACATCGCGGCGAACGGGTTGTCCCCGCCGGCCCCGGGCCCGAAGCCGAACGGGTTCGCCGGCCCGCCCGAGCCCTGCCCACCACCGGTGGGGTCCTTCTGCTTGCCTTCGTCGCCGTCTTCCGGCTCCTCCGGCGGAAGGCCGAATCCGAATGGGGTGTCACTCACGGGTTTCCTCGGCTCGTAGGGCCGCCGGCTCGAACCGACGGCGACTGCCCGACATCACCATCCAGCGTAGACACCGAAGACCGCTCGGGGCCTCAGTGCTCCGCCGGCTCCCGGCCTGCGGCAGGATGGACGCCACCTGGTACGCACGCGTCATTCGGGTACGTACTGAAGACAACCGCTGGAGACGCCCGGTGAGTTCCCCAGATCCGCAGGTTCGCGCAGCGCGAAACCTGGCCGACCCCTCGCCCGAAAGCAAGCCCACGAAAAATCTTTCCCGAAGCCGCGGCCCCGTCGTCGCGGTCACCGGTGCCGCGACCGGCGTCGGTGAACTGCTCACCGCCCACCTCGCCGCATCCGACGAGATCAAGCAGGTCATCGCCATCGACGAGCGCCGGGGGGACGTCTCCGAGGCGACCTGGCACATCCTGGACGTCCGGGACCCCGCCATCGCCGAGAAACTGCGCGGCGCGGACGTCGTCGTGCACATGGCGCTCGACCTCGACCTGGAGACAGACCCCGCCGCCCGTACCGCGTACAACGTGCGCGGTACCCAGACCGTGCTGACGGCGGCGGCGGCCGTGGGTGTCCACCGGGTGGTGCTGTGCACCTCGGCGATGGTCTACGGCGCTCTGCCCGACAACGACATCCCCCTCGCCGAGGACTCGGAACTGCGCGCCACGGCGGAGGCCACCGGTGTCGGCGACCTGCTGGAGATCGAAAGACTCGGCCGCCGCGCCCCCCGCGCCCACCCCGGCCTCGACGTCACGGTGGTGCGTCCCACGGTCCTGGTCGGCGGCACGGACACGGCGCTCACCCGCTACTTCGAGTCCCCCAGGCTCCTGGTCGTCGCCGGTTCACGCCCGGCCTGGCAGTTCTGCCACGTCGACGACCTGGTGAGCGCCCTGGAGTACGCGGCCCTCGAAAAGATCGAGGGCGAGTTCGCGGTCGGCTGTGACGGCTGGCTCGAGCAGGAGGAGGTGGAGGAGCTGTCCGGAGTACGGCGTATGGAGCTCCCGTCCGCCGTCGCCCTCGGAGCCGCGGCCCGTCTGCACCGGATCGGTCTCACGCCCTCCCCGGCGGGCGACCTCGCCTACACCATGCACCCCTGGGTGGTCAGTGTGAGCCGGCTCCATGACGCGGGATGGCGCCCCCGGTGGACCAACGAAGAGGTTCTGGCAGCGCTCCTGGAGGAGGTGGAGGGGCGCCACACGGTCGCCGGCCGGCGACTGGGCCGCAAGGACGCGACCGCAGCCGGTGCGGCGGGGGCGACGGTCGCGTTGCTCGGCACCGCGGCACTGGTCCGACGGGCCCGCAAGGCCCGCCGTCGCTTCTAGGCGGACGCTGCCCGGTCTCCCCGCCCGGTAGGAGGCTCCAAGCGGCCGGGCGCGCCGCCGGTCGAAAACGCTGTTCCGAGATACCGGTGCCGTGCGGCACGATGGCACCATGGCACGCATCCACGACCACCCCGGCGAGCAGGCCGCCCAGGACCCCATCCGGCTTCTGGGCATCCGTGACACACCGCTCTCCGTCGACGAGATCCTCCGTGCCGTCGGGGACGACGCCGCCGGCGGTACGGCGCTCTTCGTCGGCACGGTGCGTAATCATGACGGCGGCCAGGACGTCGGCTCCCTCGGATACTCCTGCCATCCGACGGCGGGCGACGAGCTCCGCCGGGTGGCCGAGAAGGTGGTGGCGGAGTTCCCGGTGCGGGCGCTGGCCGCCGTCCACCGGGTGGGCGAACTGGGCGTCGGCGATCTGGCGGTGGTGGTCGCCGTGTCCTGCGCCCATCGGGGTGAGGCCTTCGACGCCTGCCGCAGGCTGATCGACGACCTCAAGCACGAGGTCCCGATCTGGAAGCACCAGCGTTTCTCCGACGGTACGGAGGAGTGGGTCGGTGCCTGCTGAGCGCAAACCGCCCCAGGGGACATCAGCCCCGATTTGCGCAACCGCACCCCTGCCGTGAGCGTGGGTTCCGCAGGCGGTTAATCTTCTGATCGTCAGTTGCGGTCGCTCACGTGGTAGGGAGGTCGTGATGGCAGCACTCGCTTGGCTGTTGATTCCGCTCATAGCTGCCCTTGGCGCAGCGATATGGGGCGGGTGGGCAGCCCGCGACCGAACGAGCGGCGATGTCAACGAACTCGCCGGCTACGCCAGGTTCCGTGAAGTGATGGAGAAGCCGCACTCCGGTTCCGAAATCGGCTGAGGCTTTGTGACCGTACGCAGTCGCCGGCTCCGGACCACTCCCCGCACGCGCAGTCCGCGCAGCGAGCGGACCCGCGACGACCCGGCCCCCCGGACCGCCCGGTCGTGCGCCCCGTACGGACCGGCCCCGACGGTGCACCGACACGCCGTTCCCGTACTGTCGTTCCATGCCACGCCGCACCGCGACGATGCTCGCCTCCACCCTCATCCTGATCGCGCTGCTCTGCGCAGGCGTGCTGATTCGTGTGCCGTATTCGGAGATGTCTCCCGGCCCGACCGTGAACACGCTCGGCGACGCACGTGGCGAGCCGGTTCTGCACATCAGCGGGCGCAAGACGTATCCGACCTCCGGGAACCTCAACATGACGACGGTTCGCGTCACCGGCGCGGACTACGACATGAACATCGTCGAGGCCGTCTACGGCTGGCTGGCCCATGACAGCGTGATCGTGCCCCACGACACCCTCTATCCGGACGGCAAGACCGAGGAGGAGTCGACGCAGGAGAACGCCGAGGAGTTCAGCCAGTCCCAGGAGAGCGCCAAGGTCGCAGCCCTGGAGGAGCTGAAGATCCCCGTCACCTCCCGCGTGGTGGTCTCCACGGTCGTCAAGGACGGTGCCGCCGAGGGCGTGCTGCACGCGGGCGATGTGATCGAGGCCGTCGACGGCACGGCGGTCGAGGAGCCGGAGGACGTCGCGAAACTCGTCACGAAGCACGAACCGGGCGAGGACGTCGTCTTCACGGTCATTCCGGCGAAGACCGCGGCCGCCGCCGAGAAGGCGGGCAAGGAGCCCAAGGGCGCACAGGACATCACCCTCACCACGCGGAAGGCCCCCGAGGACCCCGCGAACCCCTCGGAGGACCGGGCGATCGTCGGGATCCAGGCCGGGACGGACCACACGTTCCCCTTCGAGATCGACATCAAGCTGGCCGATGTGGGCGGCCCGAGCGCCGGCCTGATGTTCTCGCTGGGCATCATCGACAAGCTGACGCCCGGAAAGCTGACGGGTGGCGAGTTCATCGCCGGCACCGGCACCATCGACGACGAGGGCGAGGTCGGCCCCATCGGTGGGATCAACATGAAACTGGTGGGCGCGCGCGACGCGGGCGCCCGGTTCTTCCTGACACCGGACGACAACTGCGCCGCCGCGGCGTCCGACACCCCGGCCGGCCTCACCCTGGTGAGGGTGAAGACCCTCGACGACGCCAAGAAGTCCCTGGAGAAGATCCGTGCGGGGGACACGGCCGGCCTGCCGAGCTGTTCGACGGGCTGAGGCCGGCCCCCGCCGCGGAGGTCAGGACTCGAAGGTGGCCGCGAGTGCCTCGGCCAGGCCCGGAACCAGCCCCGCACCGGTCAGGACCTCGGTCGGGGAGTCCTTCTCCCGCAACCGCACGGCGGAGTCCCGGGCCCCGTCCCGCAGCACCGCCACGGTCATCCGTACCTCCTGCCGGTCAGGATGCTCGGCGACCCACTTGGTCAGCTGGGCGTCTGTCAGCCCTTCCGGTACGGACGCCTCCGCGGAGGGCGGCAGCATCATGCGCTCCACGGTCATGGCACAGCCGACCACGGCGTCGGGCCAGGCGATCGTGGCCAGGAATTCGTCCAGAGCGGTGCCTTCGGGGAGCTCCTCCTGCTCGACAGGGGTGAGGGCGGCGGTCGTGGAAGCGGTGTCGTCGAGGCCGAGCTGGGCGGCGAGGCCCGGCTCGTGGGCACGCAGCCGGGCGGTGTCGACCAAGGCGAACAGCCGGGCCGGCTGGTCCCAGCCGAGACCTGAGGCATAGGCGTCGATCTCGAGGACGGCGACGGTGAGTGGGCTCGCGGCCATCGGAGGGCCTGAGGGGGAAACGTTGGGCATGCGCAACATCCTGCCTCCTTCTGCCCCGGGAACGGGAACTAGGTAAAGCCTCAGTAAGTTGCATAGGTGGGCTCTACGATCGCTGAGCCTGCTTCACACGACCGCGAACTTCGAGGTGCGCACGTTGGCTTTCCAGATGCCGGACCGCGGCGGAGGCCCGACCGGGCCACGGATCAGAGTCGGCCGCCCGTCCCGGCGCGTCCGTACCCTGCTCATGACATTGGGCGTCCTGGCGGTCCTCGCCATGGCCTTCGTCATGTTCGCCGGGTTCTGGACGGACTGGCTCTGGTACAGGTCGGTCGCGTTTTCGTCTGTCTTCACCACCACCCTGTGGACCAAGATCGGACTGTTCCTCGTCTTCGGACTGCTGATGGCCCTCGCCATCGGTGTGAACATCTGGCTCGCGCACCGGCTCCGGCCGCCGCTGAGCGCGATGTCGCTGGAGCAGCAGAGCCTGGACCGCTACCGGATGAGCGTCGCCCCGTACAAGAAGTGGGTGCTGCTCGCGGTCACCGCGCTCGTCGGGCTGATCGCCGGCGCCTCCGCGTCCGGCCAGTGGCGTACATGGCTGTTGTACGTCAACGGCGTGCCGTTCGGCCAGAAGGACCCCCAGTTCAAGCTGGACGTCGCCTTCTTCGCCTTCGACCTGCCGTGGTACCGCTTCATGCTCGGGTTCGGCTTCGCCGCGGTGGTGCTGTCGCTGATCGCGGCGGCGCTGACCCACTACCTCTACGGCGGGCTGCGCGTCACGAGCCCCGGCGCGCGGGCCACGGGTGCGGCCACGGGCCACCTCTCGGTGCTGCTCGGCATCTTCGTCGCCCTGAAGGCCGTGGCGTACTGGCTCGACCGGTACGGCCTGGCCGTGAAGTCCAGTGACTTCAAGGCCACGGACAACTGGACGGGCCTGCGGTACGTCGACGCCAACGCCTATCTGCCGGCGAAGACGATCCTGTTCTGCATCGCCGTGATCTGTGCGCTGCTCTTCTTCGCGACCCTCTGGCGTCGTACCTGGCAGCTGCCGGTGATCGGTTTCGGCCTGATGGTCCTGTCGGCGATCCTGATCGGCGGGCTCTACCCGGCGATCGTGCAGAAGTTCCAGGTCCAGCCCAACGAACAGGCCAAGGAAGCGCCGTTCATCCGGAAGAACATCGACGCGACACGTGATGCCTACGACATCGGCGACGCGAAGGTGGACGACTACTCCGGCAAGAGCACGACGACGGACGAAGCCAAGCTCCGCGCCTCAGCGGGCGAAGCAGCGAGCTACCGGGTGATGGACCCGAACGTCGTCTCGCCGGCCTTCCAGCAGCTCCAGCAGAGGAGGAACTACTACCAGTTCCCCAAGACGCTGGACGTCGACCGCTACAAGGGTGCGGACGGCAAGGAGCAGGACACCGTCATCGGCCTGCGTGAGCTCAACCTCGACGGCCTTCCCAAGCGGAACTGGATCAACGACCACTTCACGTACACCCACGGCTACGGCGCCATCGCGGCCCGCGGCACCACGACGGGCACCAACCCGACGGGTTCCCCGGACTTCACGGAGTCGGGTCTGCCGACCACCGGTGAGCTGGGGGAGTACGAGCAGCGGATCTACTACGGTGAGAAGACCGAGCAGTACTCCATCGTCGGCGGGCCCCAGAAGGAGCTCGACTACGAGGAGGACGGTGAGAAGACCACCAGCTACAAGGGCAAGAGCGGGGTCAGCCTCTCCAGCGCCTTCAACCGCGCCGCCTACGCGGTGTCCTTCAGCGAGCCGCAGATCCTGTACTCCGGAGCCATCGGGGACGGTTCGCGCATCCTGTACAACCGGACGCCCAAGGAGCGGGTGGAGGCGGTCGCTCCCTGGCTGACGATCGACGGTGACGCCTACCCGGCGGTGGTGGGCAAGCGCATCCAGTGGGTCGTCGACGCCTACACCACGACCAACGGCTACCCCTACGCCTCGCGTACGACGCTCGGGGACACCACGGCCGACTCGCTGACCACCAACCAGCGCGCGGTCGTCGCCCAGCAGAACCAGGTCAACTACATCCGCAACTCGGTGAAGGCGACCGTCGACGCGTACACGGGCAAGGTCACGCTCTACGAGTGGGACACCAAGGACCCGGTGCTCAAGACGTGGCGCAAGGCCTTTCCCGGCACCGTGAAGTCCCGGGGTGACATCCCGCAGCAGCTGATGGACCACCTGCGGTACCCGCAGGACCTCTTCAAGGTCCAGCGGGAGCTGCTGACGCGTTACCACGTCGAGGACCCCGCGCAGTTCTACAGCGGCAGTGACGCCTGGCAGGTACCGGACGACCCCACCAACAAGGAGCCGGGGGCCGTGCCGCCGTACTACCTGAGCATGAAGATGCCGGGTCAGGACGCGCAGAAGTTCTCGCTGACCACGACGTTCACCCCCAGAGGGCGGCCCAACCTCGGGGCGTTCATGGCGGTGGACGCGGACGCGGCCAGTAAGGACTACGGCACGATAAGGCTGTTGAGAGTCACCAACACGGTGAAGGGCCCCGGCCAGGTGCAGAGCGAGCTCAACGGCAACGACGACGTCGCCGAGTTCGTGAGGAACCTCAAGGGGACCGACTCGGACATCGAGTACGGCAATCTGCTGACCGTGCCGCTCGACGGAGGTTTCCTCTACATCGAACCGGTCTACACGCGCGGTGGCACACAGAACTACCCGCTGCTGCGCAAGGTGGCCGCCTCGTACGGGTCGAAGATCGTCTTCGAGAACAGCCTCGGAGAGGCGCTCAACGCGGTCTTCGGGGTCGAGGAGTCCGATACGCCCACGCCGCCGACGGAGCCCGGTGACACCACGGAGCCCCCGGCCACCGGGGAGGCGGCCCTGAAGAAGGCCATCGCGGACGCCCAGCAGGCGTACACGGAGGGCGAGACGGCTCTCAAGGAGCAGGACTGGGAGGCCTACGGCAAGGCCCAGGCGGCTCTGGAGGAGGCGCTCCGGAGGGCCGCGGCGGCGCAGCCCGAGCCCGGTGGCACCGAAGGTGCCGAAAAGCCGGAGGGCGGCGGCGACCAG
This sequence comes from Streptomyces sp. NPDC014623, assembly GCF_043088245.1. NCBI lineage: Bacteria > Bacillati > Actinomycetota > Actinomycetes > Kitasatosporales > Streptomycetaceae > Streptomyces > Streptomyces sp. NPDC014623. The sequence continues at coordinate 43,531 of NZ_JBIBZU010000020.1, forward strand.
GGCAGCTGAGAAAGCCCCACCCCGCGTCGTGGTACTGTTTGAACACAACGACGCGGGGTGGAGCAGCTCGGTAGCTCGCTGGGCTCATAACCCAGAGGTCGCAGGTTCAAATCCTGTCCCCGCTACTGAAAGGCGAAGGCCCGGATCCCAAGGGATCCGGGCCTTCGTCGTGCCGCGAGGTCTTTTCTCAAGTTGTCGGAGTGAAGTGCGGGTCGCGGGGCACGAGTTGAACTCAGTCATGTTTCACTTGTCTCTCTGTGGGCATGTCGACAAAACGCTGAAGTGACCTCACTGGCCGCGATATACCAGGTGTACGCGGGTTGCAGGTGGTGCGACGATGGTATTTATGGGGGACAGGGCAACTCTGTTGGAGACAGGGCGGTTTGTGCAGCGACGCGGCCGAACGACGGAAAACGTGGCAGATGCGGCATTCGCCGCTGTCCCCGCCGGGACCGCTGACACCGCCGACGGCGCCCGCGAGGTCACCGTCCTCACCGCGGACATCGCCGGCACGCCCGGCCGCGCCGAACGCCTCGGCGGCACCGAAGGTGCGGGCGCCGACGAGAACACGGACACCACCGACCCCACGGATCACGCCGACGAGACAGAGGCGCGGCACCGCCGCGCCGCGGAAGCCGGTGACACGGCGTCGATGAGCGTCCTGGGTGCTCTCCTGCTGCGACGCGGTGACCTGGACGGTGCGGAGCCCTTCCTGCGCGCGGCTACCGCGGAGGGCGACCGGGCCGCGGCCAACAATCTCGGTGTGCTCCTCCACCAGAGGGGATACGCGGACGAGGCAGCCGGGTGGTGGCGTATCGCCGCTGTCGCCGGCTCCGCCGCCGCTGCACATGCCCTCGGGCGGCACTTCAGGGAGCGCGGGGACGAGCCCGGAGCCGAGTACTGGCTGCGCCAGTCCGCCGAGCAGGGTCATGCGCTGGGCGCGTACGCACTGGCCGACCTGCTGGAGCACCGCGGCGACGCCGGCGCCGAGCGCTGGCTGCGCGCCGCCGCGGAGCAGGGGCACCGGGAGGCGGCGTACCGCCTGGCGCGGATGATCGAGCGCACGGCCGTCGGCGACGCGCACGATGCCTTCGGTCCGGGCCGTGTCATGGGGGACGGCCGCCGGGGGCTGGACGCCGGTACGCCCGTGAAGCGGGACAGTCCTGTCGCGGGCCCGGACGCCGGACGGGTCGGCGAGGCCGAGCAGTGGTACCGCCAGGCCGCGGCGCGCGGTCACCGCCGTGCCGCACTGCATCTCGGCGCCATCCTCGAACAGCGCGGAGAACTGAAGGAGGCCGGGCGCTGGTATCTCACCGCCGCCAAGGAGGGCGAACCCCGGGCGGCCTGCGCCCTCGGGTTCCTGCTGCGCGACGCGGGTGACGAGGAGAGCGCGGCCGTGTGGTGGCTGCGTGCCGCCCAGGACGGCGACGGCAACGCGGCCAACGCGCTGGGCGCACTGCACGCGGCCAGGGGTGAGCAGCAGACCGCCGAGCGCTGGTACCGGGCCGCCATGGACGCGGGTGACGTCAACGGCGCGTACAACCTCGGACTGCTCTGCGCCGCCCAGGACCGGATACCGCAGGCCGAGCAGTGGTACCGCCGTGCTGCTTACGCAGGGCACCGCGAGGCGGCGAACGCGCTGGCCGTGCTGCTGCTCCAGGCAGGGGACGCGACCGGGGCCGAGCCGTGGTTCTCCAAGGCGGCGGAGGCGGGCAGTGTGGACGCCGCCTTCAACCTCGGAATTCTGCACGCCGGACGGGACGAGGAGGGCGCGGCGCTCGGCTGGTACCAGCGGGCGGCTGCGGCCGGGCACACCGATGCCGCACTCCAGGTGGGCATGGCTCTGCTCCAGGACGGCAAGGAGCACGAGGCCGAGCGCCACCTGCGCTGCGCCGCGGGCGGCGGCAGCGCCGAGGCCGCCTTCCGGCTGGCGGGTCTCCTCGACCTGCGCCAGCCGGTACCGGGGCAGCCCGCGCTGGGGGAGCCGATGCCGGAGAGGACCGAGTGCGAGGAGTGGTACGAGAGGGCGGCCGAGCAGGGTCACCGCCGTGCCCAGGTCAGGGCCGGGATGCTCGCTGCCGCACGTGGTGACATGGCCGGCGCCGCGCGCTGGTACCGCGAGGCGGCGGAGTCGGGCAGCCGCAACGGGGCCTTCAACCTCGGCCTGCTGCTCGCCCGTGAGGGCAGCGAACGGGAGGCGGCGTTGTGGTGGAGCCGTGCCGCCAACGACGGGCACGGCCGGGCCGCCCTGCGTCTCGCCCTCCTCGCCGCCCGCCGTGGTGAGCTCGCCGAGGGGCAGCGCTGGTGTGCCAGGGCGGTCGAGCTGGGGCCGGCGGAGGTGGCCGAGCGGGCCGCGCGTCTGCTGGAGGCGCTGCAGCAGGAGCTCACCGCGTGATGACGGGCCTGCCGGCTCACGGCTGCGCGGGGGCGTACCGGTGAACGAATTTGCTCAGGTCGGCAGGGGTGCCGTAGTGTTGCACTCACAACGACGCGGGGTGGAGCAGCTCGGTAGCTCGCTGGGCTCATAACCCAGAGGTCGCAGGTTCAAATCCTGTCCCCGCTACTGAAAGCCGGAGGCCCGGATCCTTTCAAGGATCCGGGCCTCCGACGTATGTCCGTGCGAAGCCGGCCCTGCGTGCCACGCATGAGCCCGCGCCCCGCAAGTGCCACCCGGCGCGGAAAGCCTGACGCGGGAAACCCGGTGCGGGGCCGCCCGTCCCGTCAGGGCGTGACGGCACAGTTCGGGCAGGTGCCGCGGTAGGTCACCTCGACGTCCGAGACCGTGAAGCCGAAGCGTTCGGTGTCCGGCAGGTCCGCCAGCGGATTGCCGGCCGGATGTACGTCGCGGATCGCTCCGCAGCGCCCGCACACCAGGTGGTGGTGGGGGCGGTGGGCGTTCGGGTCGTACCGCTTCGCCCGGCGGTCGGTGGAGACCTCGATGACCTCCCCGAGGGTGACCATCTCGCCGAGGGTGTTGTACACGGTGGCGCGGGAGATCTCCGGCAGCCGCTCGACGGCCCTCGCGTGGACCTCGTCCGCCGTCAGGTGGACATGGTCTCCCTCGAGGACCTCGGCCACCACGCGCCGCTGCGCCGTCATGCGCCAGCCGCGTCCACGAAGTCGTTCCAGGAGGTCACTCATGAAGCCCAGCCTAGCAGCGGAAAGGGCGAGTTCCGAGTAGGTGTTACTTTGGATGTCAGCTTGACTTAGACAAAGTCCATTATAGGATCGTGAACATATCGGCCAAGGGCAGGCTGCGGCCGAAGACGGGCCGCACGGGGAAAGACGCTGTGCGGACATGACGCAGGAGGCGCGCGTGACTCAGGGACCGCTCACCACGGAGGCCGGCGCTCCGGTGGCCGACAATCAGAACAGCGAGACCGCCGGCCCAGGTGGACCGGTTCTCGTCCAGGACCAGGCGCTCCTCGAGAAGCTCGCGCACTTCAACCGCGAGCGCATTCCGGAGCGCGTCGTGCATGCCCGTGGCGCCGGTGCGTACGGCACCTTCACGCTGACCCGGGACGTCTCGCGGTGGACCCGGGCGAAGTTCCTCTCGGAGGTCGGCAAGCGGACCGAGACCTTCCTGCGCTTCTCCACCGTGGCGGGCAACCTCGGCTCGGCGGACGCGGCCAGGGACCCCCGCGGCTGGGCGCTGAAGTTCTACACCGAAGAGGGCAACTACGACCTCGTCGGCAACAACACCCCGGTGTTCTTCATCAGGGACGCCATCAAGTTCCCCGACTTCATCCACACCCAGAAGCGCGACCCGTACACCGGGTCGCAGGAGGCGGACAACGTCTGGGACTTCTGGGGTCTGTCCCCCGAGTCCACGCACCAGGTGACCTGGCTCTTCGGTGACCGCGGCATCCCCGCCTCGTACCGTCACATGGACGGCTTCGGCTCGCACACCTTCCAGTGGAACAACGAGGCCGGCGAGGTCTTCTGGGTCAAGTACCACTTCAAGACCGATCAGGGCATCAAGAACCTCACCACCGAGGAAGCCGTCCGCCTCTCCGGCGTCGACCCGGACAGTCACCAGCGCGACCTGCGCGAGTCCATCGAGCGCGGTGACTTCCCCTCCTGGACGGTGCAGGTCCAGATCATGCCGGCGGCGGAGGCGGCCACGTACCGCTTCAACCCGTTCGATCTGACCAAGGTGTGGCCTCACGCCGACTACCCGCCCATCGAGATCGGCAAGCTGGAGCTCAACCGCAACCCGGAGAACGTCTTCGCCGAGGTCGAGCAGTCGATCTTCAGCCCGGCGCACTTCGTGCCCGGCATCGGCCCCTCCCCCGACAAGATGCTCCAGGGCCGTCTCTTCGCGTACGGCGACGCCCACCGCTACCGCGTCGGCATCAATGCCGACCACCTGCCGGTGAACCGCCCGCACGCCGCCGAGGCGCGCACCAACAGCCGTGACGGCTATCTGTACGACGGCCGGCACAAGGGGTCGAAGAACTACGAGCCCAACAGCTTCGGCGGCCCCGTCCAGACGAACCGGCCGCTCTGGCAGCCCGTCCCCGTCACGGGCGGAACGGGCAACCACGAGACGCCGCTCCACGCCGAGGACGACGATTTCGTGCAGGCCGGCAACCTCTACCGGCTCATGTCCGAGGACGAGAAGGTCCGGCTGATCGACAACCTCGCCGGATTCATCTCCAAGGTTTCGCGCGACGACATCGCCGACCGCGCGATCGGCAACTTCCGTCAGGCCGACGGAGACTTCGGCAAGCGGCTGGAGGTCGCGGTCCAGGCCCTGCGCGACCAGTAGCCCTTGTCGTCGGCGGTGGGGCCGGACTCCCCGGGTCGTCCGGGGACCCGGCCCACCGGCGTCGGCGGGGCCGGGAGGGGTGCGCAGTTCGGAAACGGGGAAAGTCAGGCTGTCAGGCCGGCGGCATGTCGTCTGTCCGGCACCCAGCACCTGATGATGTCGCGCACCGAGACGATGCCCACGGGGCCGTCGCCGTCCAGCACGACCAGATGCCGGAAGCCACCGTGCGTCATGGCTTCCGCGGCCTCCTCGAGGGTCCAGACCGGAGTGGCGAAGACCACGTCGGTGGTCGTGTGGGTGGACGCGGTCTCGGTATCGGGATCCAGCCCGGCGCCGATCGCGTCGAGGACGTCGCGCTCGGTGAGGATGCCGAGCCCGCAGGTGTCAGGGTCGTGCACGACAGCTGCTCCGACACGTCGGGCCGACATCAGCCGGGCCGCCTGACGGAGCGTATGGGCAGGGCCGATGGTGAGGACCAGGGTGCTCATGGCGTCGCGGACGAGCATGCGGGGAGCCACCTCCTTCGGAAGCGACCTGTGAGGGCCTGCGTGAGGCGATTCACAAGTTCACAAGTGGGGGTTCCCAGAGTCGCACCGCGAAGGGGGCCGGACAAGGGGGCGTGCGCTCGATCCGGAGGCGCACGGGAGCGCGGAGGTCACAGCGCCCGTACGGGGTGACGCGTCATGCCTGCCTCACTCGAAACAGCGCGGAGGTCGAGACGGCTCCTGGGGGCGGGGCCTCCGTCCTCGCGATCAGTCGTGATTGCGGCCTGGCGTAAGTGTTCCGCTCGGACCGTGTCCTGCATGACGAGGCGGACGAGCCGCTTGTGGTCGCACGCTTCGAGGTGCTGCGGACCGAAGTGCCGACGGGAAACGGCGGTCCGTCCACGTCCTGGGGAACCTGCGTTCTGGAACCAGGCGCGCCGCGGTCCCACGGAGCTCGGCCCCGTGGTTCCGCCTGCACATCCCCTCGTGTGCGGAGTCGAGGAGGCGGCGCGGCGATCGGCCGCAGCCCGTCCTGCGCGCTCCGCGTACCAAGTCCCCTGTGTGCCTTGCGGTCCACCGTCTGGCGGCCGGTACTCAGCCGTCGCCGGCGCGAGCCGGTCACGCGGCGGCGCGGCTGCAGCCGCCGAGCCGGGGCGCGAAAGGTGCAGCTGGACACGTCGGCGCCGACCGGGCGGGCAAGCAGGCGAAGCCTCTGGTGGAGACGGCTCTCCTGGCCGAGAAGCCATCGGCCAGGGGCTTCGCTGCGTTGCCGCCCCAGCCGGCCACGCCTGGAACCGGGTTGGAAAGACCTCGCTGCACAGGGCAGGGTCCGTATCGCCAATCGAAAGCATGAAATATTCTCGGTGCTCTCGTTGTGTCGCTTTTAGGCGAAATCTAATCCATTGACGCACTCGAGGGGCAGTTGTAAGATCAACTACTGGAAAGCTGGCGCGGAGAATCTGGGCCGGTGCATTTCGGTTCATCGGGGGAATCAATGAATAAAATGGCGAAAGTCGGCATGCTGACCGGCGGGGCCCTCTTGTTTTCGGTACTCGGGGTGGGGCCCGCAAGCGCTGCTACCGCCTATGGGAGCTGCGCCACCTCTCCGCTCAGCTCGAGCGGATCCGTGAATATCGCGAACTGGCCTTACACAGGGACGGTTACCGGTATCACGATCAAGCTCTACGACGAGAAGCCGGACGGCCACCATGTTCGCGTCAGGCTCGCTGAGCAGTGGACCACGGGCAAGAGGATCTACTACTCATGGCGTAAGAATTTGGACGGGTACGGCACGTACAAAACCTGGAGCACCTACATGAACACCACAGGTGCGAATAACAAGATAAGCAATATTGTGCTCCAGGTCGCCACCTATGAAGGTGATACCCAGTTGCAGTACTGCGAGAAGAGGTTGGAAAATCCCGCGGGGGCGTGACCTTCAAGGCCGTTTTCGAGGGCTCGTCATGCGTGGGTGGAGTTCCGTACCGGTGATTCCATGACGTGATCGGCGTCGGGCCTCCTCGCGGTGTCTCCGGCAAGCTGCAGGCCGGGGTGTGAACACGCCGTGGAATTCGGTGCGACGCTTCCGTCGGACGGCCAGGCTCTTGAAGTGGTGGAGCAGCGCGAAGGGCTGCTCCACCACGTGACGGAACCCGGCCGGGCTCTCGGTGCTCGGTGATCCCTTGCGGGCCGTGCCGGGCACGGTCTCCCGGCGACGCAACCGGTCACGGTGCGCATGAGAATTCTTTCGCCGGTCGACCTGCGCGGACCGGTGCCGGGTCTCCCTTCTCGGTGTGGGTACGGGAGTTCGCGAGGCGTGAGCCGTCGCGCCATTCGTGGCAGAGGACGAACGGGAGGCCCGGCAGGCAGGGCTTCCCGGCGCCGGCCGGGGCCCCGGTCAGTAGCGCTGGTTGAGATAGCCGAGCAGCTCGTGGTGCAGCAGCCCGTTGGACGCCGCCGCGTTGCCGCCGCCCGGACCGGACACCCCGTCCAGGCTGGTGAACCGCCCGCCGGCCTCCTGGACGATGATCGCGTTCGCCGCCATGTCCCACAGGGAGAGCTCCGGCTCCGCACAGATGTCCACCGACCCCTCGGCGACCATCATGTACGGCCAGAAGTCCCCGTAACCCCGGGTGCGCCAGCAGGCACGTGTCAGGTCCAGGAAGCCGTCGAGCCGCCCCTGGTCCTCCCAGCCGGTCATCGAGGCGTACGCGAACGAGGAGTCCGCGATCCTCTCGACCTTCGACACGTGCAGCCGCGTCGCGGAGGTCAGGCTGCGGCCGGAGAAGGCGCCGGCGCCCTTCGCCGCCCACCAGCGGCGGTTCAGGGCGGGGGCGGACACCACACCGACCACCGGCTGGAAACCGTCCTCGCCCGCCTCCATCAGGGAGATCAGCGTCGCCCAGACGGGCACACCCCGTACGTAGTTCTTGGTGCCGTCGATCGGGTCGACGACCCAGCGCCGTGGCCCGCTGCCCTCGATCCCGTACTCCTCGCCGAGGATCGCGTCACGCGGACGGGCCCGGTGCAGGTGACCCCGGATCAGCTCCTCCGCGTGCTTGTCGGCCTCGCTCACCGGAGTCATGTCCGGCTTGGTCTCGACCTTGAGGTCCAGAGCCTTGAACCGGTCCATCGTCGCCGCGTCGGCGGCGTCCGCCAGTACGTGGGCCAGGCGCAGATCATCGTGGTAATCGGGCATGCCGTTCACAGTATCCACAGCCACCCGCCCGGGCTACACGGACCCGGGCGGGGCCCAGGTCGCGTCCGGGCGGCGGCCGCGACGCGCGGGCCCCCAGCAGAGGAGGCGACGATGCCCTCAGTGCGAGAAGTCCTGCTGGACTCCGCGCACCCGGCGCTCTCCACGCGGCCCCGGCCGGCCGTGCGCATGGCCGAGGTGGCGGCCCGGGCAGGGGTCTCCCGGCAGGCCCTCCGCCACGGGCCCGCCGGCAAGGACGGTCCGGCCCACGCACCGGACCGGTGTGCGGCCGACGATCACCCGGCGGCGCGCACAGGCACTCGGTACCCACCGCACCAGAGGGAGGGCTGCTGGAACCCGTCCGCCGGACGGTCCGGGCGGCCCGCGCGGACGCCCCGGTCAAGGCACTGTTCACCGGCGTACGGGACGAGTGCTCACCCGGCCCGGGGGCCCCGGCCGGTACGGCACCGCTCGCGCCCACCGAGCCGCTCGCGCCCGTCGGGGACCGGGCCGTGACCGTGCTGAAGGGCGGCTCTGCGCCGTGCGGCCCCGTGGAGCCGGCGATGGCCTGCGAGGTCGCGCTCCGGCTCGTCCTGTCGTACGCCCTGGTCCCGGCGGAGTGCGCCGGCCCGTCGCGTGGGCTCAGTGCGCCGAACCGGACAGCTGCAGACCGATCACACCGATGATCACCAGTGAGATCGACACCAGCTTGAGCGTGGAGACCACGTCGTCGAGGAAGACCATCCCGTAGATCGCGGTCCCCGCCGCTCCGATACCCGTCCACACCGCGTAGGCCGGGCCCACGTCGAGCTTCTTGAGCGCCATCGTGAGCAGACCGAAACTGCCGAGGGCGAACGCGCAGAACGCGATCGTCGGCCAGATCCGGGTGAACCCGTGCGAAAGCTTCAGACACACGGCGAAGCCGGTCTCCAGCAGTCCGGCGACCACGACCAGCAACCACGCCATCGTCAGTGCCTCCCACATAGGTGACGCTTCGTCCCGCTTGCGCGATTATGCCCTTACCAGCCGTGGGAACCCGCAAACGTGCGCGAGTCGGGCGCCGGAGCCGACCGCCGTTCCCTCAGTCGCCCTCGCGCCGTTCGCGGGTCGAGAGCAGCCTCCGCAGTGAGTCGAGCCGCGCCGGATCGGCGCTCCCCTGTGCCACCCACGCGTCCAGGGCGCACTCCGGCTCCTGGCCGTCATGGGTGCAGCCGCGCGGGCAGTTCTCCGTACCCGGCTGGAGATCGGGGAAGGCGTTGATGACCCGGGAGGGATCGACGTGGTGCAGCCCGAACGACCGCACGCCAGGAGTGTCCACGACCCAGCCGCGGCCGTCCGGCAGCGGCAGCGCGAGCGCCGACGTCGTGGTGTGCCTGCCACGCCCCGTCACGGCGTTGACCACTCCGGTCGTCCGCCGCCGGTCCTTCGGCACCAGGGCGTTGACCAGTGTCGTCTTGCCGACCCCGGAGTGCCCCACGAAGGCGGTCACCCGGTCGTTCAGCAGCTCCCGCACCCGGTCGGCGGCGTCGCCGTTCTCCAGCTCCTCGCGACTGGTCACGATGTAGGGGACACCCAGCGGGGTGTACGCCTCCAGGAGCTTGTCCGCCGAGGCCAGGTCGGACTTGGTCAGTACCAGGAGCGGGGTGAGCCCGCCGTCGTACGCCGCCACGAGGCAGCGGTCGATCATGCGCGGGCGGGGTTCGGGGTCGGCGAGCGCGGTGACGACGGCCAGCTGGTCGGCGTTGGCGACGACCACGCGCTCGAACGGATCGTCGTCGTCCGCCGTGCGGCGGAGCACCGACGTACGCGCGCCGATCCGCACGATGCGCGCGAGAGTGTCCTTGTCGCCGGAGAGGTCACCCACCAGGGAGACCCGGTCGCCCACCACGGCGGCCTTGCGGCCCAGTTCGCGCGCTTTCATGGCCGTCACCGCGCGGCCGTCGACGAGACAGGTGAGCCTGCCGCGGTCGACGGTGAGGACCATGCCGTCCTGGGCGTCCTCGTGCTTGGGGCGTGTGTGGGTGCGGGGCCGGTTGCCCTTGGGGTTGGGGCGGACGCGGATGTCGTCCTCGTCAGGGTTCTTCCCGTAGCGGCGCATGCCTCAGACCCCGCGCCTGGCCGGCGAGGCGGTGGTCGCACCGGGCGAGACACCGACGGCGCCCGAGGGCTCCCCGAGCATGCCGGTCCACATGTCCGGGAAGTCCGGCAGGGTCTTGGCCGTCGTGCCGACGTTCTCGATCTCCACCCCCGCCACGGCGAGGCCGATGATCGCACCCGCGGTCGCCATCCGGTGGTCGTCGTACGTGTGGAAGGTGCCGCCGCGCAGCGGGCGCGGCCTGATCCGCAGGCCGTCGGCGGTCTCCGTGACGTCACCGCCGAGACCGTTGATCTCCTTGGTGAGCGCCGCCAGCCGGTCCGTCTCGTGCAGCCGCAGGTGGGCGACACCGCTCAGGGTGGACGGGGAGTCCGCGAGGGCGGCGAGGGCCGCGATGCCCGGCGTCAGCTCACCGACCTCGCCGAGGTCGATGTCGATGCCGCGGACCGTGCCCGAGCCGGTGAAGGTGAGACCGCGCTCGGTCAGCTCGCACGCGCCACCCATCGCGGTGAAGATCTCGCGCAGCGCGTCACCCGGCTGGGTGGTCCGCAGGGGCCAGTCGGGGATCGTCACGCGGCCGCCGGTCACCAGTGCGGCGGCCAGGAACGGCTGGGCGTTGGACAGGTCGGGCTCGACGGTCAGATCGCGGCCCAGCAGGGCGGAGGGGGAGACCCGCCAGACGTCGGGCTCACCGCCCGACTCCGGCTCGTCGACCTGGGCGCCGACCGAACGCAGCATGTCGACGGTCATCCGGATGTGGGGCATGGACGGAAGGGCCGAGCCCGTGTGGCGCACCTCCACCCCCTGGTTGAACCGGGGCGCGGACAGCAGCAGGGCGGAGACGAACTGGGAGGACGAGGAGGCGTCGACGGACACCGCGCCCCCGTCCAGTGCGCCCGCGCCGTGCACGGTCAGCGGCAAAGTTCCCCGGCCGTCGTCGTCGATGCGGGCGCCCAGGGACTTCAGCGCGCCGATCACGCCGTGCAGGGGCCGCTCGTAGGACCGGGGGTCCCCGTCGAAGTGGACGGGGCCGTCCGCGAGGCAGGCCACGGGCGGCAGGAAACGCATCACCGTCCCCGCGTTGCCGACGTCCACCCGGGCCGGGCCGTGCAGACCGGCGGGGATGACCCGCCAGGCCTCGCCCGAGCCGTCCGGGCCCACGCCCTCCTCGATGCCCACGCCCATCGCGCGGAGCGCCTGGGCCATCAGCAGGGTGTCACGGGAACGCAGGGGGCGGCGCAGCCATCCCGGCTCCGAGGACAGGGAAGCGAGGACGAGGGCGCGATTGGTGACCGATTTCGATCCGGGCACGGTGACGGTCGCGTCGACGGCTCCGGTCGCTCGGGGGGCGGGCCAGAGGGCGGGGTGCACGGAACTTTCGGTCATGCCCCTCACTTTAGTGGCTCACCGCAAGCCCAGATCCTGAATAAAAAGGACGAAACCGGCGTGTAACGCAAGGGTGGTAACGGCGTGCTCCCCGCTCGCGCACCCTCACAGTCCGAGGAGCCAGCGTCCGCCGCCGGTCAGCGAGCAGAGCGACACCGCGTGGAAGAGGAAGAGCCAGATCGCGGCCGGTGCGTGCGTCAGCCGGGCGAGCTGGTCGGCGTCCGAGTCCGGTGCGCCGCCGTACCGGCGCTTGGACTGCAGCTCGAACGCCGGGCGCACGCCGCCGAGCAGCAGGAACCAGACGACGGTGTACGCGAACGCCGACTGGACGTCGGCCGGGGTCAGCCAGGACACCAGCAGGAAGACCGTGCCCGTGAGGATGACCGTCAGCGCCCCGTACAGGTTGCGGATCATCACCAGCATCACCGCCAGGAGTGCGGTCGCCAGCCACAGGAGCAGCGTGATCCGGCCGTCGGCCAGCAGCCAGGCGCCGCCCAGTCCCAGCAGAGGTGGCGCCGTGTACCCGGCCGCCGCCGTGAGGATCATGCCGATGCCGGTGGGCCTGCCGCGGCTGACGGTGAGGCCGCTGGTGTCCGAGTGCAGCCGGATGCCGGAGAGCTGCCGCCCGGTGAGCAGGGCGACCAGGCCGTGCCCTCCCTCGTGCGCGATGGTGATGGCGTTGCGCGAGAGCCGCCATATGAGGTTCGGCACCACCGCGACGAGCGCCACCGTGGCCGTGACGACCACCAGCCACTGCTCGGGAGCGGGCTGGGTGCCGAAGACGCGATCCCACAGATCGCCCAGTGCGGTGCTGTCCATGGTGCGGGCGGCTCCTTGATGCTCGGGGGAGAGGTGTCCACTCGACGGCGGGTCGTGGCAGTCTGGCATTTATGTGCGGACGGTATGCAGCGAGCCGGCGGCCGGAAGACCTGACCGGACTCTTCGGTGTGGACACATGGGAACGGGCGGAAACCTTGGAGCCCGACTGGAACGTCGCGCCGACCAAGGAGGTCTACGCGGTTCTGGACCGTCCTGTGAAGGACGCAGACGACCAGCGTCCGGTTCGCCAGCTGCGCGCCCTCAAGTGGGGACTCGTGCCGTCCTGGGCGAAGTCGCCGGAGGGTGGTGCCCGCATGATCAACGCCCGTGCGGAGACCGTCCACGAGAAGCCGTCCTTCCGCCGCCCCTTCGTGTCGAGGCGCTGCATCCTGCCCGCCGACGGCTACTACGAGTGGGTCACCGGGGCCGACGAGCGGCAGCTGGAGGAGAAGGGGAAGAAGAAGCGGCCGCGCAAGCAGCCGTACTTCGTGACGCCCGCGGACGGCTCGGTCTTCGCCATGGCCGGCCTGTACGAGTTCTGGCACGACCGGACACTGCCCGACGACCATCCGCAGGCCTGGTGGGCGACCTGCTCGGTCATCACCACCGAGGCGGAGACGGCCCCGCTCGCCGTGGCGCCCGCGGACGGGCCCGCCTCGCTCTCCGAGATCCACCCGCGGATGCCGCTGATGCTGACCCAGGACCGCTGGGACGACTGGCTCGACCCCTCGCACACCGGCGTCGAGGAGCTGAGGGCGCTGCTGGAGCCGCCGCCGGGCGGACTCATGCGGGCCTATCCGGTGAGCACCGCCGTCAGCAACGTCCGTAACAACGGCCCGGAACTCCTGGAGGAGCTGGCCGCGCCGGAGGCGGGCACGCTCTTCTGACCGGCAGGATGGGCGCGTGAGCCGTACGACAGGGACAGCGCGGAAGACGGAGAGTGTCGGCACGGACGCCGGAGAGGCCAGGATCACCTGGCTCCCCGCGAAGGGGGCCCGTCTCGTACTCGCCCTCGGCCACGGAGCCGGTGGCGGCATCGAGGCCCGTGACCTCCAGGCCCTGGCCACGGTGCTGCCGGGCCGCCGGGTGACCGTGGCACTGGTGGAGCAGCCGTGGCGGGTGGCCGGGAAGAGGCTGGCGCCGGCGCCCCGGACCCTGGACACCGGCTGGCGGGGGCTGTGGCCCGCGCTGACCGCCCCGGAGCTTCCCGTCGTCGCCGGGGGACGCAGCGCCGGCGCCCGGGTCGCCTGCCGTACGGCGCCGGAACTCGGGGCCCGTGCGGTGCTCGCCCTGAGCTTCCCGCTGCACCCTGCCTCGAGCTCTCACCTCCGCTCGAGCGAAGGGGGCCCCACCGGCAGGCCAGGGAAGTCCCGTGCGGACGAACTGCTCGGCACCGGTGTCCCCACCCTTGTGGTGCAGGGCGGGCGGGACCCCTTCGGGCGGCCGGAAGAGTTTCCTCCGGGGGAGCACGGGCTCGTCGAGGTGCCGTACGCGGATCATGGCTTCGCCGTGCCGAAGAAGGTGCCGCTGACCCAGGATCAGGCGATGGACCTCCTCACCGGTGCGGTGGCCGGGTGGCTGGACGGGCTCCCGGCGGCTTAGCCCCCGGACCCGCGCGAGCTCCGGGAATGCGCCGTGCGGGGCGACTGTTGTGGGTGATGTCGGTGCAGCAACGTCCTACGTGGAGAGGGAGTCCGTCGCATGGGTTCGACCATTTGCCCGAGCCGCTCGAACGCCGCAGAGCTGGAGTGGACGGTGCTCCACGCGGCCAGGAGCACTCCGGCGCACGGTCCGGGCGGATCCGATCGACAGCCCGCTCGCAAGCAAGGTCGACTATTCTCCGATGCGAGCGGGTCCGGTTTCGGTTCCGCCACATCGTTGGAGGAGGTGGGTCCGGTCACTGGGACCGACACAGGGACCGACGACGGCCGTGCGCAGGAGACGACTGCCGAGCGCAACGCGCGCTTCGAGCGGGACGCCCTCGGGTATCTGGACCAGATGTACTCGGCCGCGCTGCGCATGACGCGCAATCCCGCGGACGCGGAGGATCTGGTGCAGGAGACGTACGCCAAGGCGTACGGCTCCTTCCATCAGTTCCGTGAGGGCACGAACCTCAAGGCGTGGATGTACCGCATCCTCACCAACACCTTCATCAACTCGTACCGCAAGAAGCAGCGGGAGCCCCAGCGGAGTGGCGCCGAGGAGATCGAGGACTGGCAGCTGGCGCGTGCGGAGTCGCACATGTCGACCGGCCTGCGCTCGGCGGAGTCCCAGGCGCTCGACCACCTGCCGGACTCCGACGTGAAGTCCGCGCTGCAGTCGATCCCCGAAGAGTTCCGCATCGCCGTGTACCTCGCCGATGTGGAGGGCTTCGCCTACAAGGAGATCGCGGACATCATGGGGACACCCATCGGTACGGTGATGTCCCGGCTGCACCGGGGGCGCCGTCAGCTGCGCGGCATGCTGGAGGACTACGCGCGTGAGCGCGGGCTCGTTCCGGCCGGAGCCGGTGAGTCGGACGACAGGAAAGGCTCGGCCTCATGAGCTGCGGAGAGCCGCACGAGACGGACTGCTCAGAGGTTCTCGATCATCTCTACGAGTTTCTCGATCACGAGATGCCCGAGGGCGACTGCACCAAGTTCGAGGTGCATTTCGAGGAGTGCTCCCCGTGCCTGGAGAAGTACGGCCTGGAGCAGGCCGTGAAGAAACTGGTCAAGCGCTGCTGCGGACAGGACGACGTCCCCGCCGACCTGCGTTCGAAGGTGATGGGACGGATCGACCTGATCCGCTCGGGGCAGGCGGTGCCCGAGCAGGACGTGGCCGTGGGCGGCGCCGACCGTCCGGCCGCCGCGGAGTGACGGCCGGACGGTCGCACAACGAGTGATGAACCCCCGTCCGGTCACCCGAATGCGGTAATCCGGTCCGTTCGGGCCCTGGCCCACCCCCGACTCGCTAGCCTGGCGCCTCCATCGACCAGGCTGAGGGCGGGTGAGGCGGGTGAGGAGCACACCGGGGGCGGCGCGCGTCTACCTCCTGTGCACGATGGTCTGCGCCACTGTCTGCGTCCTTCCCGCACTGTCCCCGGGGAGTGCGACTTCCTGGGGCACGCTCTGTCTCCTGGCCGCGCTCTGCCCGGCCTGTGAACTCCCCGGCCGCTTCCGCGTCTTCGGCAGCACCGTCCCGGTCGGTGCCGGATCGTTCTTTCCGCTGCTCCTCACCGCGGCGTTCCTGCTGCCGCCGTCCGCCGCCGCTCTTGTCGCCGTACCCGGCGCGCTCGCGGGCAGGGTGGACCGTCCGCCCGCCGCCGCCCGCCGTGTCTGGCGGGCGGCCGAGCTCGCACTGGCCGTGGGTGCGGCCTCCTGGACCTACACACTCCTGGGCGGCCCCGCCACGCTCGGCGGCTCCTCCGGGGGCGCCCTGCCCGACCTCCCGTACGCCCTCCTCCCGGCCTGCGCCGCCGCACTCGCCTTCAGCCTCGTCCTGGCCGCGCTGGACGGCGGCATCCTCGCCACAGCCGAGCGCGTGGCCGTCAGGCACGCCTGGCGCGGGTTGCCGGCCCGCTCCGTGGGGCCGCATCTGGTGCACGCGCTCGCGGGCCTGATGATGGCCGTCCTGTGGCGGAGCCCCTACGGGCCGCTGTCCGCGCTGGCCGTCCTGCTGCCGATGTACATCTCCTGCTGGGTCTTCGCGCAGTACCACCGCGGGCACGCCGCTCACCGTTCCACCGTCAGGGCACTCGTCCAGGCGGTCGACATCAAGGACGGCTACACCCGTGGCCACAGCGAGCGGGTGGGCCGCGCCTCCGAGCTGATCGCCCATGAACTCGGCATGGAGCAGAGCCGGATCGAAGCTCTCCGGTTCGCCGGCATCCTGCACGACGTCGGCAAACTCGGCGTCCCGACGCGGGTCCTGCGCAAGGACGGGCCGCTCACCCTCGAAGAGCGCCGGGTCATCGAACTGCATCCGGAGTACGGCCACGAGATCGTCCGGGGCATCGGCTTCCTGGACGAGGCGCGTGCCGCGATCCTGCACCATCACGAGCGGCTCGACGGCAGCGGTTATCCGTACGGTCTCGCCGGTGACGGAATCCCCGAGTCCGCCCGGGTCGTCGCCGTCGCGGACGCCTTCGACGCGATGACCTCGACGCGCTCCTACCGGCGCGGGCGGCCCGTCCCCGCGGCTGTGGAGGAGCTGAGGCGCTGCGCCGGGAGCCAGTTCGACCCGCGCGTGGTGCGGGCGCTGGCACGCGCCCTGGACCGCCACGGCTGGTCCGCCGCGGCCGGCACGGTCACCTCGGACGAGGAGCCGCCAGGAGTGCCGGTGCAGGGGGCGGGCGCACGTCCGCCCGCCGGTTCACCGGGGCCGGGGCGGCCCCGGTGAACCCGGTCCGCCTGCCGCCGGCCGCCCTCGCGGTCCGTGGCGCCGCACTGGTCCTCGCGGTCGTCGCCCTCGGCCACACCCTGTGGAACGGGGTCGTGGAGCCCGGCCACGCCCTCGCCTTCGGAGTGCTGGTCACCGTCGGGGAGCTGGCCCGCTGGGGCGCTCTGCCCCAGGAGCGCGAGCCCGCGCCCCTGGGGGCGGCCGGAGCGCTCGCGTACGCACTGCTCGGACGCAGCGGCGGGCAGGACACGGCGCACGGTGCCCTCCAGGTGATCACCGTCGTCGTGGCGGCACAGCTGCTGGCCTCCGTGCCCCATGCGGCGCGCGGCAGCGGGCCCGGACCCGGCCAGGCCGCCCGCCGTGTGCTGGTGGTGGCCTTCGCCGCCGTGTGCTTCCAGCCGCTCCACCATTCGGGCCGGCCGGAGCGGTGGTTCGGCGAGGGGCCGTACTTCGCGCTCTTCCTGCTCGTGCTGCTGGTCCTCACCGCCCTCTGCGACGCCGTCCTCGCGGCCCTCACGGCGGAGACGTCCCGCCCGTACGGACCGCAGCTGCGCGACGAACTCCGCGCGCTCGGCGGCATCGGCCCGGCGGTCTGCGCGACCGGTGCCGTGATGGCGCTCGGGGTCGCCGTCGCGGGTCTGTGGGCCCTGCCGGTGCTGTGCGTACCGCTGCTGCTGACCCAGATCTCCTATCGCCGGTGCGCCGCCGTACACACGACGTACCGGCAGACCATCGCGTCCCTGGCGCGGTCCACGGAGATCGCGGGCTACACCCCGCAGGGGCATGCCCGCAGGGTGGCCGAACTCTCGACGGCCGTGGGGCGGGAGCTGGGGCTCGCCGGCCCCGAGCTGACCGTCCTGGAGTACGCGGCGCTGATGCACGACATCGGCCAGCTCTCCCTCGTCGATCCGGTGGCCGGCGGGGCGACCGCCGTCCTCCCGGCCGAGGAGCAGCGCCGGATAGCGCTGCTCGGAGGGGCGGTGGCCCGTCGGACCGGCGTGGATCCCGCGGTCGCCGTGGTGGTGGAGCAGCAGGCTGATCCGTACCGGGAGCAGCAGACCGCCGCCAGGATCGTCCGTGCGGTCAACGCGTACGACGACCTGTGCGGGGAAGGCGTGAAAGGGCCCCTGGGTGCGCTGGAGCAGCTCAGGCTCGGCACCGGCCGCGACTACCAGCCCCAGGTGGTGGAAGCACTGGCCCGGGTCCTGGCGCGGGGCGGCCCGACCCCTGCCGGGGCCGGGTAACCCATGGGTAATGAGCGAGCGTCCGGCCAGGCATGGTTGGATGCGAAGGAGAGCGGAAACGTGGGTGTCCAGTCGGGACAGGCGGGAATCGTGAGGATCTTCGGGAAGGTACGGCATCGGCCGTCCGCCTCTTGGCGGCAGGCCACGGACCGCGCGTTCACGCTGATCGGCGACGGCCGGTACGAGGACGCGGGGGCCCTGCTGACACGCGCGGCGGACCTGGAGCCCTGGCTCTCCGAGTCCTGGTTCAACCTGGCGCTGCTGCACAAGTTCCGGCACGACTGGGAACAGGCGAGAGCCGCCGGTCTGCGCGCCGTGGCCCTGCTCGACCGGGAGTCCGGAGCTCCGGACTGGTGGAACGTCGGGATCGCCGCCACCGCGCTCCAGGACTGGCCACTGGCGCGGCGGGCCTGGCAGGCCTACGGGCTGAGGGTACCGGGCAGTGGCCAGCACACCGCGGTGGCCAACAGCGAGCCGACGGGCATGGAGCTGGGCAGCGCGGCCGTGCGGCTCTCGCCCGAGGGCGAGGCCGAGGTCGTCTGGGGCCGCAGGCTCGATCCGGCGCGGATGGAAGTGCTGTCGATCCCGCTGCCGTCCTCGGGGCGGCGCTGGGGGGAGGTCGTCCTGCACGACGGGGTGCCGAACGGCGAGCGGGTCACGGCGGCCGGACCGTCGTACCCGGTCTTCGACGAGATCGAGTTGTGGGCGCCCTCTCCCGTCCCCACCTGGGTGGTCCTCCTGGAAGCCGCCACCGAGGCCGACCGGGACGCGCTGGAGCAGCTCGCCTCCGACGCCGGATTCGCCGCCGAGGACTGGTCGTCCTCCGTCCGGCTGCTCTGCCGCGCCTGTTCGGAGAGCAGGATGGACAGCGACGAGGGCGACGGTGAGCATCTGGACCCGCACGACCACAGCGAGCCCGGCCACCCCGGGCCCCTGGGCCACCGCACTGCCGGTGACCTGTGGGTACCCGAGCGTGAGTGCGGAATAGCGGCCCCCGCCGGGCTGGTGCGCGGCCTGCTGGACGGCTGGGTGGCGGACAGCCCGGACAGCCGTGAGTGGCGGGATCTGGAGGAAGTCTGCTGAGCGGTGCCCGTAGGCTGTACGGGCACCGATTGCGGTGCGGGTACTCACGGGTTCAGGTTTGCAGGAAGGCGTACGGCGGACATGTCGCAGCAGGAGACGGACGAGCAGAGCGGTGTGGACGACGAGGGGTTCCTCGTGGACACCGAGGACTGCGAGGCGCGTGAGGCGGCGCACCGGGAGCGCGGCACCTCCCGCCCGATCACGGTGGTCGGCAACCCGGTTCTGCACAAGGAGTGCAGTGACGTCACGGAGTTCGACGACGAGCTCGCGCAACTGATCGACGACATGTTCGCCAGTCAGCGGACGGCGGAGGGCGTCGGCCTGGCCGCCAACCAGATCGGTGTGGACCGCAAGGTCTTCGTCTACGACTGTCCGGACGACGACGGGGTGCGGCACGTAGGTGCGATCTGCAACCCGGTGCTGGAGGATCTCGCGCCGGAGCAGCGCAACCTCGACGACTCCAACGAGGGCTGCCTCTCCGTGCCCACGGCGTACGCCTCGCTGCCGCGCCCCGACTACGCGGTCGTGCGCGGCCAGGACGCCCGGGGCAACGCGGTGAAGGTGCGGGGCAGCGGCTACTTCGCGCGCTGCCTCCAGCACGAGACGGACCACCTGTACGGCTACCTCTACATCGACCGGCTCTCCAAGCGGGACCGCAAGGACGCGCTGAAGCAGATGGCGGAGGGCACGCCCCGCTACGAGGTCGTCCCGAACGACTGATCCCCGTACGGAGGGGCCCGCCGTGCGCGGGGCCCCTCCTCCGCACACGGTGGTGCGGGGCTCCTGCGCACGGCGGTGTGGGAGAGGACGGAGGTTTCGTCAACCGATGTTTCCCGGTGCGTGGTTGACGCGCGTCGACCCGTCCGCCAGGCTCGTCCTCACACCTCACCTCTACGCCTCATCGTGCAGGGAGATCCCCATGCTCAGACGTACCGCACATCTGCTGCTCGGCCTTGTCATGACCATGGCTTTCGCTGTCGGTGGTGCAGTCGTCACCGCCGGTACCGCGCAGGCCGACGGTTGCTTCACCTGGACCCGCACCCTGGCGCCCGGCGCCACCGGCAACGATGTCACCCAGCTCCAGATCCGGGTCGCCGGCTACCCGGGGTACAACTCCGTACTGGCGGTCGACGGTTCGTACGGCCCCGCCACCACGGCCGCGGTCAAGCGCTTCCAGTCCGCGTACGGCCTCACCGCGGACGGCGTCGCCGGGCCGGCCACGCAGTCCAAGCTCTACGCGCTCCAGGACGACGACTGCACCCCCGTCAACTTCACCTATGCCGAGCTCAACAAGTGCAACAGCACCTGGGCGGGCGGAGCGGTCGCCGCGGGCACGGCCAAGGCCAACGCCCTGAGCAGCATGTGGAAGCTGCAGGCCCTGCGGCACGCGCTGGGCGACCAGTCCCTCCGGGTCACCAGCGGCTTCAGGTCCACCTCCTGCAACTCCGCGGTCGGGGGAGCCTCGAACAGCCGTCACCTCTACGGTGACGCCGTGGACCTCGGTGCCGGACCGCACTCGCTGTGCACCATCGCCAAGCAGGCCCGTAACCACGGCTTCAACGGCATCCTCGGCCCGGGTTACGCCGGCCACAGCGACCACATCCATGTGAACCAGGGGCCGAACCACTTCTGGTCGGCCTCCGGCTGCGGAATCTGACGTACGCCGGGGGCCGCCCGGTCAGGCCGCCTCGGTCATGCCGGCCGGCCCCCGGAAGGCGCGGCGGTAAGCGTTCGGGGTCGTGCCCAGTGAACGTACGAACTGATGACGCAGCGCGGCCGCGTTCCCGAAACCGGTCCGCCCCGCGACCGTGTCCACGGTCGCGTCCGAGGTCTCCAGCAGGTGCTGGGCCAGCAGCACGCGCTGCCGGAGCAGCCAGCGGTACGGGGTGGTGCCGGTCTCCTGCTGGAAACGCCGGGCGAAGGTCCGGGGCGACATATGAGCCCGGTCGGCCAGCTGTTCGACGGTCATCTCCTGGTCGAGGTGGCGTTCCATCCAGGCGAGGGTGTCTCCGACCGTGTCGCACCGGGTGCGCGGCAGCGGACGCTCGATGTACTGCGCCTGGCCGCCGTCCCGGTGCGGAGGGACCACCATGCGACGGGCGATGGCGTTCGCGGCGGCGGGGCCGTGCGCCTGACGGACCACGTGCAGAGCGGCGTCGATACCGGCGGCCGTGCCTGCCGACGTGACGACCGGGCCCTCGTCCACGTACAGCACGTCCGGCTCCACACGGGCCGTCGGAAAGCGGCGCGCCAGCTCGTCGGAGTGCCGCCAGTGGGTGGTGCACCGGCGGCCGTCCAGCAGTCCTGCCTCGCCGAGGACGAAGGCGCCGGAGCAGACGCTCAGCACCCGTGCCCCGCGCTCGACCGCCCGGCGCAGGGCGTCCAGGGCCTCCTTCGGGTACGTCCGCTCCACGAAGTGGCTCCCGGCGGGTACCGCGATGAGGTCGGCCTCCTCCAGGCGGTCGAGGCCGTGGGGAGTGCTGATGGAGAATCCGGCGTGCGTCCGGACAGCCGTGCCCTCGGCGGACACGACCGCGAAGTCGTGGACCGGTAGCCCCTCGTCGGAGCGGTCCAGCCCGAACACCTCGCACAGGACGCCGAGTTCGAAGGGGTTGACCTCGTCGATCAGCAGGGCGGCGACATTCTTCAGCATGACGTCAGTGTGGCAGCAATTCGAGGGTGAGTGACAGTCCTGCCACTGCCGGAATCCGGCCGTGCGGACGACAGTGGAGCCATGAACACATTCATGCACTACCTGGCCGTAGCCGTACTTTTCGCCCTCGTCCTGCTGCCCGCGCTCGTCGGGCTCGCCCGGGAGCGCCGGATCGACCGTGAGCTGCGGGTCGCGGCACGGCGCAGGGAGGCCGCACCCCCGGAGACGGCGGGCGCCGCGCAGCCGGCCAGGGCCGCACGACGCCCGTACCTCAGGGCCTGGGCACGGATCTAGGGTCTAGAAGTCGTCGTCGAACCCGACGGACCCCTCCACCGCCACCTGGTACGCGGAGGGGCGGCGCTCGAA
The DNA here is from genome assembly GCF_043088245.1 of Streptomyces sp. NPDC014623. Taxonomy (NCBI): domain Bacteria; kingdom Bacillati; phylum Actinomycetota; class Actinomycetes; order Kitasatosporales; family Streptomycetaceae; genus Streptomyces; species Streptomyces sp. NPDC014623. The sequence goes on from NZ_JBIBZU010000020.1 coordinate 65,508, forward strand.
GAAGTTGGTCAGCTCCTGCACCCCCTGGAGCTCCATGAACGAGAACGGGTTCTCGGAACCGTAGAGCGCGGGGAAGCCGAGCCGGGTGAGCCGCTGGTCGGCGACGCACTCCAGGTACTGGCGCACCGACTCGGTGTTCATCCCCGGCAGACCCTCACCGCACAGGTCGCGGCCGAACTGCAGTTCCGCCTCGACGGCTTCCTTCAGCATGTCGGTGACCTGCTGCTGGAGGGCGTCGTCGAAGAGGCCGGGCTCCTCCTTGCGGACCGTGTCCACGACCTCGAAGGCGAAGTTCATGTGCATCGTCTCGTCACGGAACACCCAGTTGGTACCCGTGGCCAGACCGTGCAGCAGACCGCGCGAACGGAACCAGTAGACGTACGCGAAGGCGCCGTAGAAGAACAGCCCCTCGATGCACGCGGCGAAGCAGATCAGGTTGAGCAGGAAGCGCCGGCGGTCGGCCTTCGTCTCCAGCCGCTCGATCTTCTCGACCGAGTCCATCCACCGGAAGCAGAACTGCGCCTTCTCCCGGATGGAGGGGATCTCCTCGACCGCGTCGAAGGCCGCCGCGCGGTCCTCCGGGTCGGGCAGGTAGGTGTCGAGCAGCGTCAGGTAGAACTGGACGTGCACGGCCTCCTCGAACAGCTGACGCGACAGGTAGAGCCGGGCCTCGGGGGAGTTGATGTGCTTGTAGAGCGTCAGCACCAGGTTGTTGGAGACGATCGAGTCACCCGTCGCGAAGAAGGCGACCAGCCGGCCGATCATGTGCTGCTCACCGGGGGACAGCTTGGCGAGGTCGGCGACGTCGGAGTGGAGGTCGACCTCCTCCACGGTCCAGGTGTTCTTGATCGCGTCCCGGTAGCGTTCGTAGAAGTCCGGGTAGCGCATGGGGCGCAGGGTCAGTTCGAAGCCCGGGTCGAGCAGGTTCTTGTTCTCGGTCGTGGTCATTACTGGCAGGCCTCGCAGGACTCGGGGTTTTCGAGGGAACAGGCGATCGCGTCCGCGTCGGGGGCAGGTGCCTGCTGCACGGGGATCGAGGCGGCGGCGGCGGCCGTGCCGGACGCCGCGCGGGCGATCCGGGTCGCGGGGCGCGAACGCAGGTAGTACGTCGTCTTCAGCCCCTGCTTCCAGGCGTACGCGTACATCGAGGAGAGCTTGCCGATCGTCGGCGTCTCCAGGAACAGGTTCAGTGACTGGCTCTGGTCGAGGAAGGGCGTACGGGCCGCCGCCATGTCGATCAGGCCGCGCTGCGGGATCTCCCACGCCGTGCGGTACAGCGCCCGCACGTCCTCAGGGATCCAGGCGAAGCCCTGTACGGAACCGCTCGCCTCGCGCAGCGCCTCGCGGGTCCGCGCGTCCCAGACGCCGAGCTTCTTCAGCTCGTCCACCAGGTAGGCGTTGACCTGGAGGAACTCCCCGCTGAGGGTCTCGCGCTTGAAGAGGTTGGAGACCTGCGGCTCGATGCACTCGTACACCCCGGCGATCGAGGCGATCGTCGCCGTCGGGGCGATGGCGAGCAGCAGGGAGTTGCGCATCCCGCTCTTCGCGACGCGGGCCCGCAGCGTGTCCCAGCGCTCCGGCCAGTTCAGCTCGGTGCCGTAGTGGTCCGGGTGCAGCACGCCGCGGGCGGCGCGGGTCTCGGACCAGGCGGGCAGCGGACCGGACCTTTCCGCGAGGTCGCAGGACGCCTCGTAGGCGGCGAGCATGATCCGCTCGGAGATCCGGGTGGACAGCGCGCGGGCCTCGGGGGAGTCGAACGGCAGCCGCAGCTTGAAGAAGACGTCCTGCAGGCCCATCGCGCCCAGGCCCACCGGGCGCCAGCGGGCGTTGGACCGGCCGGCCTGCTCCGTCGGGTAGAAGTTGATGTCCACCACGCGGTCGAGGAAGGTCACCGCCGTCGTGACGGCGGCGTCCAGCCGCTCCCAGTCGACGGTGCCGTCGGCGACGAACGCGCCGAGGTTGACCGAACCGAGGTTGCAGACGGCTGTCTCGCCGTCGTCGGTGACCTCCAGGATCTCGGTGCAGAGGTTGGAGGAGTGCACGACGCGGCCCGGCTCCGCGGTCTGGTTCGCCGTGCGGTTGGAGGCGTCCTTGAACGTCATCCAGCCCTGCCCGGTCTGCGCGAGGGTCCGCATCATCCGCCCGTACAGCTCACGGGCCGGCAGGGTCTTGCGGGCGAGCCCCTTCGCCTCGGCGGCGCGGTACGCGGCGTCGAACTCGTCACCCCACAGGTCCACGAGTTCGGGGGCGTCGGCCGGGGAGAACAGCGACCACTGCGTGTCCGCGTCGACGCGTCGCATGAACTCGTCCGGGATCCAGTGCGCCAGGTTGAGGTTGTGCGTACGCCGCTGGTCCTCGCCGGTGTTGTCGCGCAGTTCCAGGAACTCCTCGATGTCCGCGTGCCAGGTCTCCAGGTAGACGGCGGCGGCTCCCTTGCGGCGGCCGCCCTGGTTGACCGCGGCGACCGAGGCGTCGAGCGTCTTCAGGAACGGCACGATGCCGTTGGAGTGCCCGTTGGTGCCGCGGATGAGGGAACCCCGGGCGCGGACACGGGAGTAGGAGAGCCCGATGCCGCCCGCGTGCTTGGAGAGGCGCGCCACCTGGTGGTAGCGGTCGTAGATCGAGTCGAGCTCGTCCAGCGGCGAGTCCAGCAGATAGCAGGACGACATCTGCGGGTGGCGGGTGCCGGAGTTGAAAAGGGTGGGGGAGGAGGGCAGGTAGTCGAGCCGGCTCATCAGGCCGTACAGCGCGGCCACTTCCTCCAGGGCGCGCTCGGAGGTGTCCTCGGCGAGCCCGGCGGCGACGCGCAGCATGAAGTGCTGAGGGGTCTCGACGACCTCGCGGGTGAGCGGGTGGCGCAGCAGGTAGCGGCTGTGCAGCGTCCGCAGCCCGAAGTAGCCGAAGCGGTCGTCGGCGCCGTCGGCGAGCGCCTGGTCGACCAGTGCGTCGAGGGCGGCGGCGTGCAGTGTGACGAACTCCGCCGTACGGTCCGCGATGAGGCCCTCACGGTGTCCGACGGCGACCGACGAGGAGAAGGAGACGGCACCCTGGCCGGCGGCCTCGTCCGCGACGGCCCGGGTCAGCAGCCGGGCGGCGAGCCGGGAGTAGGCCGGGTCCTCGGAGATCAGTCCGGCGGCGGCCTCGATGGCCAGCGAGCGCAGTTCGGCCTCGTCCGACCGCGCGCTGCGGCCGCGCAGCGCGGCTGCGGCGACCCGTCCGGGGTCGGTGTCGGGCAGATCGGCGGTGAGGCCGGTCAGGGTCCGCAGCAGGGCGGTCCCGGGCGCGTCGGTCGTACGGCCTTCGGATTCCGCGGCTGAAACCGGGTCGGCTGGCGCGATGGTCACTGGGGCTATCCCTCGCTCGGCTCAGGGCCTGCGGGAGCGGGGCAGCCGGGCACGGCGGCGCCCGGGGACGGACAGCACGGCGCACGGCGTCCACCGGCCCTCCGCGGGGCCCGGACGTCTCGGCGTCCGGTTCGGTCGAGCCGGACGCACTGTCGACAGGTCTTCGGACTTCGGGGTGCGGACAAGCACACCGATCACACCGTTGCGGGACAGTTCCGGATTCGCACCGGATTCCCCTGTGACGACAGCGAAGTTGAGCATACATGTGGGGGCTCCTGATTGAAGAAGCCCCCACATGTTGTGTCGGAGTAGGCCAGAGCTCCAGCTGGTATGTCAGGAGCGGGACGTTCGGCAGAGGGCACCGGTCCGGCTCCGGGGTCCGTACGAGGCCGAGGCGCCGGTAGATCCTGTGGGCGCCCCGCATGGTCCGCTGCGCCCGGAGGACCAGCCCGGAGAGCCCTCCGGCGGCTCACGCCCGGTCGACGCGGGCCCGTACGAGCGCCTCGTCCGCCCCCCGCCCACGGGCCTCCGGCGAGACGGCCGGCATCCGGAACTCTGCCTCGTCCTCCTCGGCGACGTCCGTCCACGGTCTGCCGGGCGCCACGTAGGTGACGCCCCCCAGCAACCGGCCGTCGGCGTCCAGCACCTCGGCCGCCCGCCGCTCCACGGCGTGCGGCTGTTCCGGACAGGGGTCGCCGGCGCCGAGGTCCAGGAGCCCTTCCACGAGGTACGCCTGTGCGGTGATCTCGCCCAGAGCCTCGAACCGAGCGGGCGGGACCGGCCTGATCGATACGTCCGTGGGCGGCGGTCTGCCGCAGGCGCAGGGCTCGGCGCGCCCCCGTTCCGGGCGGCGGCGTCCCACGGGGCCGCCGCCCGGAACGGCGCCGTCCCGGCAGGGAGACCCCTGCCGGGACGGCGTCACGCTCCGGAGCTGCCGTGGGGGTCAGTGACCTCCCGGCGCACCCGCCGTGGCCGGCGGAAGCTCGGCCTTGACCCCGGGGTCGCCGACGTCCGCCGTGTAGTCGGACGGAGAGGTCTCGTCCACACCGGAGGGGGCCTTCAGCGCGTTGAGGACGAAGGTCAGCACCACCACGACGACGAGGTTCAGCACGAACGCGGTGAGACCGATGTAGCCGATCTCGCCGATGCCCGGTATCTCCTTCGAGGACCCGCCGAAGTGCTTCTGGGTCGGGCTGGCGACGCCGTAGGCGGCCACCGTGCCGTAGATCATGCCGACCGCCCAGCCCGCGATCAGGGCCCAGCGGTGGAACCAGCGGGTGAACAGGCCGCCCACCAGGGCGGGCATCGTCTGGAGGATCCAGATACCGCCCAGCAGCTGGAAGTTGATCGCGACGGTCTTGTCCATGGTGAGGACGAAGGCGAGCGCGCCGACCTTGACCAGCAGCGAGACCAGCTTGGAGACCTTGGTCTCCTGGGCCGGGGTCGCGTCGGGCTTGATGAAGTCCTTGTAGATGTTGCGGGTGAAGAGGTTCGCCGCGGCGATCGACATGATCGCGGCCGGCACCAGGGCGCCGATGCCGATCGCGGCGAAGGCCACGCCCGCGAACCAGTCGGGGAACATGTTCTCGAACAGCTGGGGAATCGCGAGCTGTCCGTTGTCCACCTTGATCCCGGCGGCGATCGCCATGAACCCGAGCAGGGCCAGCAGACCCAGCATCAGCGAGTACAGCGGCAGGATCGTGGTGTTGCGCCGGATCACCTCACGGCTGCGGCTGGAGAGCGTCGCCGTGATCGAGTGCGGGTACATGAAGAGGGCCAGTGCCGAGCCCAGAGCCAGGGTGGCGTACACCCACTGGCCGGAGGCGCCGGGCGCGAGCCCGGCCACCGGTTTGCCGGCCGCCTCGTTCGCGGCGGAGAACTTCTCGCCGGCCGCGGCGAAGATGTTGTCGAACCCGCCGAGTTTGATCGGGATGTAGATGATCGCCACGGCGATGACGAGGTAGATCAGCCCGTCCTTGACGAACGCGATCAGCGCGGGCGCGCGCAGCCCCGAGGAGTAGGTGTACGCGGCGAGGACGGCGAACGCGATCAGCAGCGGCAGATCCTTGATGAACCAGTGCGTGGTCTCGCCGCCGCCGACGCCCATGACGTCCAGCACCGCCTGGATGCCGACCAGCTGGAGCGCGATGTACGGCATCGTGGCGAGGATGCCGGTGAGGGCGACCGCCAGCGAGAGCCCTTTGGACCCGAAGCGGCCGCGGACGAAGTCCGAGGTGGTGACGTAGCCGTGCTTGTGCGAGACGGACCACAGGCGCGGCAGGAAGGTGAAGATCAGCGGATAGACGAGGATCGTGTACGGGACGGCGAAGAAGCCCGCCGCGCCCGCCGCGTAGACCGCTGCGGGCACCGCGACGAAGGTGTACGCCGTGTAGAGGTCGCCGCCGAGCAGGAACCAGGTGACCCAGGTGCCGAAGGACCTTCCACCCAGGCCCCATTCGTCGAGGCTGGCCTCGTTCTCTGCCTTGCGCCAGCGCGCGGCCATGAAGCCGATGACCGTGACGGCCAGGAAGAAGAAGATGAACACGGCGAGTGCGACGCCGTTCACGCCGTCCTTCATGCGGACGCACCCCCCTTGCGGGCACGCTGGTCACGCTGCCACAGTTTGTACGCGATCATGGTGAGAGCGGTCGAGATGAGCACCCAGAGCATCTGGTACCAGTAGAAGAACGGGATGCCGATGAAGGTCGGTTCGATCTTCGCGTACGAACTGACCCAGAGCATCGCCACGAACGGGGCGATCAGGCACAGCGCGATGACCACCCTCATGGGTGTCACGGTCGGTGGTTTCGCACCGGATTCTTCTGGCATGTGGTGGCTCCGTCCCCTCGCTGATCACCTGGTGCAATGCGCAGGAAATCTAAGCGAGAGTCCCGGCCACCGTCACCCCCGTCCGCATTGCGGTCCTGCAACGGTCCGCTGGTGCCCGAAATGCCTGATCCCCCCGCGTGCGCAGGGGGATCGGGGTGCCGGGTGCACGGAAACGTCTCAGTCGGCGGGACGCTTCAGGCGTGCCAGGAATTTGTACCGGTCACCCCGGTACACCGAGCGCACCCACTCCACCGGTTCGCCGTCCCCGTCGATCGAGTGGCGCGACAGCATGAGCATCGGAAGGCCGACGTCCGTGCCGAGCAGCCCCGCTTCGCGCGGGGTGGCGAGCGAGGTCTCGATGGTCTCCTCGGCCTCGGCGAGCCGGACGTCGTACACCTCGGCCAGCGCGGTGTAGAGAGAGGTGTACTTCACCAGTGAACGGCGCAGCGCGGGAAAGCGCTTGGCCGAAAGGTGGGTGGTCTCGATGGCCATCGGCTCCCCGCTGGCGAGCCGGAGCCGCTCGATCCGCAGCACCCGGCCGCCGGCCGAGATGTCCAGCAGCCCGGCGAGCGTGCTGTCCGCCGTGACATAGCCGATGTCCAGCAGCTGGGAGGCGGGTTCCAGCCCCTGGGCACGCATGTCCTCGGTGTACGAGGTGAGTTGCAGGGCCTGGGAGACCTTCGGCTTGGCGACGAAGGTCCCCTTGCCCTGGATGCGCTCCAGCCGGCCCTCGACCACCAGCTCCTGGAGGGCCTGGCGCACCGTGGTGCGCGAGGTGTCGAACTCGGCTGCCAGGGTCCGCTCGGGCGGCACCGGGGTGCCGGGCGGCATGGTGTCCGTCATCTCGAGGAGATGGCGCTTGAGCCGGTAGTACTTCGGGACGCGTGCGGTACGCACACCCGCACCGGTATCGGTCGTACTGCTGCCCCCGTCGGCACCCATGGCCCGCCTTCCCGACTGCTGCGTTGCTGCCGTCACCGGCTCCTCCGTCTGTCGCGGCTCACATGGTGGCACGGTCCGGTCACGGGTCGTCGCCCTCCCTCAGGTGTCGGTCCGGTAACGGACGCGAGTGCACTTCTTATACACCCTTGACACCCCTAAAGGTCTAGGCCAAGCTCCCCGTACTGGTCTAAACCATTAAAGACCAAGGTCCCAGCCCCACAGGTAGCGCCAGGCGTACGTCTTCGCGGTGGGCGGGGGGGTTGCTGGTATCTCTGAGGAGGGTGTGGCATGAAGCGCAAGCTCATTGCGGCAGTAGGCGTCGCAGCGATGATGACCGGAATCGCGGCGTGTGGCGGGGACGGCAGCGACAACGCCTCGAAGGACCCGAAGGACCGCACCGAGAGCCTGACGGTCTGGCTCATGGTCGACGCGCAGAGCACCTGGCCGGAACTGGTCAAGGACGTCAACGCGCAGTTCAACAAGAAATACCCGAAGGTCAAGGTCGACGTCCAGTACCAGCAGTGGGCGGACAAGGCCAAGAAGCTCGACACGGCCCTCGGCGGCGACAAGTTCCCGGATGTCGTCGAGCTCGGCAACACCGAGACGATGCAGTACATCCTCAACGGCGCCCTGGCCGAGATCGATCCCGAGAAGTACGACAACTCGGACACCTGGATCAAGGGTCTGAAGGACACCTGCACCTTCGAGGGCAAGCAGTTCTGCGTGCCCTACTACGCGGGCGCCCGTGTCGCGGTCTACAACAAGGACATGCTCAAGAAGGGCACCGGCAGCGACGCCCTCCCGCAGACCGAGGACGAGATGCTCGCCGCACTCGACAAGGTCTCGGCCGAGTACGCCAAGAAGGACAAGCGCTTCTCGTCCCTCTACCTGCCGGGCCGTTACTGGTACGCGGCCATGTCCTACGTCGCGGCCTACGGCGGCTCCATCGCCGAGTACGACGAGGGCGCGAAGGAGTGGAAGGGCAACCTCTCCTCCCCCGAGTCCCAGAAGGGCATCGAGCACTTCGTCAACCTGGTCAAGAAGTACAACAAGGCCGACCAGACGAAGGACGAGCAGGACCACGCCAACGTCATGGCCAACGAGAAGGCGGCCCTGATCTACGGCAACGGCTGGGAGGCCGGTTCCGTCGTCGACGGTGCCAACAACGGCAACCCCGAGCTCGAGGGCAAGATCGGCACGGCCGGTATGCCCGGTCCGAACGGCAAGGCCCTCCCGTCCTTCATCGGTGGTTCGGACCTCGCGGTGACCGCCAAGTCCGAGGTCGCCGACCTGGGCGAGGAGTGGGTCTCCCTCTTCACCAGTGAGAAGTCGCAGGAGGTGCTCACCTCCAAGAACATCCTTCCGAACAACGAGAAGCAGCTCGAGCCGCTGAAGACCAAGCCGGAGACGGCCGCCGTCGCCAACGCCGTGCCGGACGCCTGGTTCACGCCGATCGCGCCGGGCTGGACCTCCATCGAGAAGGAGGAGGTCCTGGAGAACATGCTCCTGGAGATCCTCAAGGGTGCCCCGGTGGCCGACGCCGCCAAGAAGGCCGACGGCAAGGTCGACGAGCTCATCAACAAGTAGCCCCGGGCCTTCGGCTCTCCAGGCGGGGGCCCGGCGGACACCGGGCCCCCGCCTCCCTTTTCTCAGGTAGAACGCCGTGATTCCCGGGTGCAGATCCCCGGAATCCCGATGGAAGGTCAGTCACGTGACTGCTGCCGACACCAAGGCCGCCGGTCCACCGGTCCCCGTACCGCGTGCCCCGGAGAAGACCGGGGCCTCACCCTCCGGGCAGGAAGCCGCCGGGCCGCGCCCGAAGAAGCGGCGGAAGAAGGGGGAACTCCTCCCCTACCTCCTGATCCTGCCGGCGATCCTGGCGATCGCCGCCGTCTACGTCTACCCGCTGATCAAGACCGTGATCATGTCCTTCCAGGACCTGGGGCGGGCGGCCCTCTGGGGCAACGGCGAGACCCCGTGGGTCGGCTTCGAGCAGTTCACCAACATCCTCGGCGACTCCGAGTTCTGGTCCGTCGTCGGCCGGACCGTCGTCTTCATGACCCTCTGCGTCGTGCTGACCATGGGTATCGGCCTGCTGATCGCCCTGATGATGCTGAAGCTCTCCACCTGGGTGCGGCTCGTCCTCACGGTGGCCCTGATCGCCGCCTGGTCCATGCCGCTGATGGTCGCCGCGTCGGTCTTCCGCTGGCTCTCCGACTCCGACTACGGCCTGATCAACACCCTGCTCGCCGACATCACCGGCGACGAGGACCGGTGGCTCGGCCACAACTGGTTCCTCGACCCCTTACAGGGCTTCGGCATCATCACGCTCCTGGTCGTCTGGGGCGCCATCCCGTTCGTCGTGATCACGATGTACGCGGCTCTCACCCAGGTCCCCAGGGAACTGGAGGAAGCGGCCGCCCTCGACGGTGCCACCGCGTTCGGTGTCTACCGCTACGTGACCTGGCCCGTCATCAAGCCGGTCTTCACGATGGTCGCCACGCTCTCGGTCATCTGGGACTTCAACGTGTTCGGCCAGATCTGGCTGCTGCGCGGCAACAAGCCCGAGCCCGACTACGAGACCCTCGGCCTCTACTCCTTCTCCAAGGCGTTCGAGTCCACCTCCTTCAGCCAGGGCAGCGCGATCGCACTGATCACCGTCCTGATGCTCTCCGGCGTCGCCGTGTACTACCTGCGCCAGCTGATCAAGACGGGAGAGGTCGAATGAGCGCCTCCACGCCCACCGAAGCACCTGCCCAGGTCCTGCGGCCCGACCGCAGGAGGAACCGCCTCGGCTACAACATCCTGGCGCTGGTCACGGCCGCCGTCATGGCCTTCCCGGTCTACTGGCTGATCGTCAGCTCGCTGCGCCCCAACCACGAGATCAGGTCCTACGACCAGACCCTGTGGCCGTCCTCCCTCACCTTCGACAACTTCGCGCGCGCGGTGAAGCAGGAGAACTTCGTCACGGCGATCCAGTCGAGCCTCATCGTCTCGGTCACGGCCGTCGTCGGCGGGATGATCATCGCGACCCTCGCGGCGCTCGCCATCGGGCGCTTCCGCTTCTTCGGGCGGAAAGCGCTGATGATGGTCATGATCCTGGTCCAGATGCTGCCGCCGACAGCGATGCTGATCCCGATCTACCTCCAGCTCAACGCCATGGGAGGCATAGACGAGTACTGGGGGCTCATCGTCGTCTACCTGGTGTCCACGCTGCCCTTCGCGACCATCATGATCCGCGGATTCGTGATCAACATCCCGGTGGAGCTCGAGGAGTCCGCGATGGTGGACGGCTGTACCCGTATGGGGGCCTTCCGCCGGGTGATCTTCCCGCTGCTGGCACCGGGGCTCGCGGCCGCGTCCATCTTCGCCCTGGTCAACGCGTGGAACGAGTACCTCTTCGCGTACATCCTGATCAACGACAACTCCAAGTACACGCTCAACGTGTGGCTGATGACCTTCACCACGGAACGCGGTACGGACTACGGCGCGCTGATGGCGGCCTCCACGCTCATCTCCATCCCCGTCGTCATCTTCTTCATGATCATCCAAGGGAAGATGGCCACCGGGCTCACCTCCGGCGCCGTGAAGGGATAGTGCGGCTTCCATGACCACTCTCGTACCCACCACGGACACCCTCACCCGCGACGCGCTCGCCGTCCTCCAACCGGGCTTCACCGGCACGAGCGCCCCCGACTGGCTTCTGCGCAGGGTCGGCGAAGGCCTCGCCTCGGTCGGAGTGTTCGGCCGGAACGTCCACACCCCCGAGCAGCTCGCCGCGCTCACCGCCCGGCTGCGGGCCGAGCGGGACGACATACTCGTCGCGATCGACGAGGAGAGCGGCGACGTCACCCGGCTGGAGGTCCGCAGCGGCTCGTCCTTCCCCGGCAGCCTCGCTCTCGGCTCCGTCGACGACGTGGACCTGACCAGGGCGGTGGCCCGTGAGCTCGGACGCCGGCTGGCCGAGTGCGGGGTCAACCTCAACTGGGCCCCGTCCGCGGACGTCAACGCCGATCCGGGCAACCCGGTCATCGGCGTACGCTCCTTCGGGGCCGACCCCCAGCTCGTCGCCCGCCACACCGCCGCGTACGTCGAGGGCATCCAGGCCGCAGGTGTCGCCGCGTGCGCCAAGCACTTCCCGGGGCACGGCGACACGGCGGTCGACTCGCACCACTCGCTGCCCCGCATCGATGTGGACCTGGACACCCTGCACGCCCGTGAGCTGGTGCCTTTCCGGGCCGCCATCGCGGCGGGTTCCAGATGCGTGATGAGTGCGCATATCCTGCTCCCCGCACTCGACCCGACCCGGCCCGCGACCCTGAGCCCGCAGATCCTCACCGGTCTGCTGCGCCAGGAACTGGGCTACGACGGGCTGATCGTCACCGACGGCATGGAGATGAACGCCATCGCCGGCACGTACGGCATCGAGCGTGGAGCCGTCCTCGCCGTCGCCGCGGGCGCCGACGCCATCTGTGTCGGCGGCGGGCTGTCCGACGAGGACACCGTGCTGCGGCTCCGTGACGCGCTGGTGACGGCGGTGCGGACCGGTGAACTGCCCGAGGAGCGGCTGGCGGACGCGGCCGCACGTGTACGGGCCCTCGCGTCCTGGACGCAGAAGGCCAGGGGGGCTGCCCCGGAACCGGGCGCGGACGCGCAGGAGGGGACCGCGCCCGGCTCCGGAGCCGGCATCGGACTGGTCGCGGCCCGCCGGGCCGTGACGGTCACGGGCACCGCCGAGCCGCTGCGCGAGCCGGCCTACGTCGCGGCGTTCACCCCGGTCGCCAACATCGCGGTCGGTGACGAGACCCCGTGGGGTGTCGCGGCCGAGCTGGCCCGGATCCTGCCCGGCACGGAGGCGGACACCTACCACGGCGGGGGCGCGCCGGCGGCTGCCGGGGTGCTGAGGGCGGCGGGGGAGCGGCGCATCGTCGCCGTCGTCCGTGACGCCCACCGGCACGCGTGGATGAGCGAGGCACTGGACGCCGTGCTGGCGGCACGTCCCGACACGATCGTGGTCGAGATGGGCCTTCCCGAGGCGCCGCCCCGGGGCGCGCCGCACATCGCCACACACGGCGCGGCCCGAGTGTGCGGGGTGGCGGCCGCGGAGGCGATCACGGGCACGGGTTCCTGAACCCCGGAGGGGGACGAGTGAGGGCCGGGCCACCGTCACAGGTGGCCCGGCCCTCACTCGTACGGAGCTCTACAGGCCCTGCCACCGCGGTTTCGCCGCATAGGTGGCACGGAAGTAGTCCGCCAGCTTCAGCTTCGATGCCGCCGCCTCGTCGACCACCACGGTGGCGTGCCGGTGCAGTTGCAGCGCGGACGCGGGCACGACCGAGGCGACCGGGCCCTCGACCGTCCTGGCCACCGCATCGGCCTTGCCCTCGCCGGTGGCCAGCAGGACCGGGTGGCGGGACTCCAGGATCGTGCCGATGCCCTGGGTGATGACGTGGCGGGGCACCTGCTCGATGTCGTCGTCGAAGAATCGCGCGTTGTCGATGCGCGTCTGCTCGGTCAGCGTCTTGATGCGGGTGCGGGAGGCGAGCGAGGAGCACGGCTCGTTGAAGCCGATGTGCCCGTCGGTCCCGATACCGAGCAGCTGGAGGTCCACGCCGCCCGCTTCGGCGAGCGCCTTGTCGTACGCCTCGCAGGCCGCCTGCACGTCCTCGGCGGCGCCGTCCGGGCCCATGAAGGACTTCTCGGACAGGCCGAGCGGCTCGATGACCTCGCGCAGCACGACCGAGCGGTAGGACTCGGGGTGGCCGGCGGGCAGCCCGACGTACTCGTCGAGCTGGCAGATACGGGCGTGCGAGGCGTCCACGGCGCCGGAGCGGACCTTCGCCGCCAGGGCCTGGTAGACGGGAAGCGGGGTCGAGCCGGTGGCGACGCCGAGCAGGGCGTCGGGCTTGCGGCCCAGCAGGGCGGCGATGGCCTCCGCGATGAGTTCGCCGCCTGCCGTGGCGTCCGGGACGATGACAACTTCCACGCTGTGCCTGCCGATCTGGAGAGTGGCGTCCATGTGGTATAGACCAATCTGGGACCCCAATCTAGCAGAAGGGCGCGGCCCGGGGGTGAACCGGTCGCGTGCGCGGCGCTGGTTGTCGCCCTGTCGGCGGACGGCCCGGGCGGTGGGGGAAAGGCCCCGGTAACACCCGCGGGCCGCGGCGCCGGGACGGGACCCTCGGCCCGTCCGGCACCGCAGCCCGGAGCTGCCTGGCCGGCGGTGTGCGGTGCCTCCGGCCACTGGAGGTTCCGGCGCGGTCAGGGCAGAGAGCGCCGGATACCTCGGTCCGCCCTCCTGTGCGGGGAGGGCGGAGGTCTGTCGCGCAGGGGATCAGGTCCTGCCCGTCATGTCCCTACGTGCTGCATTGTGGACTAGACCAATAGCCCGTGTCCATCAGTGGGCGCGGACATTCTCCCGCCCGGGACCGTCTCTTCACAATGGCACGTATCCGCGGGCCGAGCGGTTCGGAACCTCTCCGTCTCCACGGGTACGCTCGCACACGTGCCCTCCATGAACGACCTCGTCCGCCAGCACACAGCCCTGAGCGACACCGACCTCGAGTGGCTCCACCTGCTGGTCTCGGAGTGGCAGCTGCTCTCCGACCTGTCCTTCGCCGACCTCGTCCTGTGGGTGCCCACCCGCGACGGGACCCGCTATGTGTCCGTCGCGCAGATGCGGCCCAACACCGGCCCCACCTCCTACCAGGACGACATGGTCGGCCACCTCGTGCCGCGCGGCCGCCGACCGCTGCTGGACGCAGCCCTGGACGAGGGCCGCATCGTGCGTGAGGGGGATCCGGAGTGGCGGGAGGAGGTGCCCGTCCGGGTCGAGTCGATCCCCGTGCGGAGGGAGGACCGGGTCCTCGGGGTCATCGCCCGCAACACCAATCTCCTCACGGTGCGTACGCCGTCCAGGCTGGAGCTCACCTATCTCCAGTCCGCCTCCGACCTGGCGCAGATGATCGCCGCCGGTTCCTTCCCCTTCCCCGGCCAGCAGGTCGACATGGACGCGTCACCACGCGTCGGTGACGGCCTGATCAGGCTCGACGCCGACGGCGTCGTGCAGTACGCCAGCCCCAACGGCCTCTCCGCCTATCACCGTCTGGGCCTGGCATCGGACCTCGTCGGCCACAACCTCGGCGCGACGACGGCGGAACTCGCGCCGTCGCGTGGCCCGGTGGACGAGGCGCTGGTCAAGGTGGCGAGCGGGTACGCGCCCCGGGAGTTCGAGGTCGAGGGCGCGGGCGGGGTCATCCAGCTGCGCGCGATCCCGCTCAAGCCCAAGGGGGTGCGCATCGGTTCGCTGGTCCTCCTCCGAGACGTCACGGAACTGCGGCGCCGCGAGCGGGAGTTGATTACCAAGGACGCCACCATCCGGGAGATCCACCACCGGGTGAAGAACAACCTCCAGACGGTGGCTGCCCTGTTGCGGCTGCAGGCGCGCCGGATGGACTCGGAGCGGGGCCGTGAGGCGCTCAACGAGGCGGTGCGGCGCGTCGGTTCGATCGCCATCGTCCATGAGACGCTGTCCCAGAATCTGGACGAGCGGGTCGAGTTCGACGAGATCGCCGACCGGGTGATCGCGATGGTCGCCGAGATCTCTCCGGGTAAGGTCACCTGCCGCCGGGCGGGGCGTTTCGGGATTCTCGACGCGGAAGTGGCCACTCCGCTCTCGATGGTGCTCACCGAGGTGCTGCAGAACGCGCTGGAACACGCGTTCACCGTGTCCGAGCGCGGCACGGTGGAGGTGTCCGCGGTGCGCGGCGGTCCCCCGACCGAGGGGCGGCTGCTGATCACCGTGACGGACGACGGCCGCGGGCTGCCCGAGGGATTCGACCCCCAGCGGGCCGGCAATCTGGGACTGCAGATCGTGCGGACCCTGGTGGAGGGCGAGTTGGGCGGCACGTTCGGCATGGTCCCGGCCCCGGTGCGCGGTACACAGGTGGTGCTCGACATCCCCGTACGGAGCGACAAGTAGCGAGGGGGCGCGGGCGGCCGCGCCCCCTCGTCGCCCTTCACCGCCGCACGGCAGTGGGCCCGGACCGTGGTGACGGTCCGGGCCCACTGCGTGATGCTCACGGTGCGATGCGCTTCGGGGGTACTGCGCGCTGCGACTCGAAGGCGGGGCTGTGCGCACGCTCTGTACGCGCCGCCGGGCTGAGGCTTTGTGGGGGCGTCGGTCAGGCGCTGGCGTTACGCGCCCGGTTGCGAGCGGCGCGGCGCTTCATTGCGCGGCGCTCGTCCTCGCTGAGGCCACCCCAGACGCCGGAGTCCTGGCCGGACTCGAGCGCCCACTGCAGGCACTGCTCCATGACGGGGCAGCGACGGCAGACGGCCTTGGCTTCCTCGATCTGCAGCAGCGCAGGACCGGTGTTGCCGATGGGGAAGAACAGCTCGGGGTCTTCCTCACGACAAACGGCGTTGTGACGCCAGTCCATGGCTGCTACCTCTCCTTGGTATTACATGCTGGTGCTTGTGAATGTGAACGCTTTCACGAATCCCCCCGCAGACGAAGGTCCGACGCCCAGACGAGCTGGATGTGGCCCTGTTGTGGTGAGGAGGGGTTCTGGCTCTCGGCGGAGGCCGATGTTGCGGGCCGTCCTGATCGCCATGTAGAGATTCGCAAACCTCGGCGGCGGATACAACCCCTTCTGGAAAGTTTTTTTTGATTCCTCGGTGTCGACTAGGTCACAGCCGTACTTCTTAGGGGTGGGGGCCAGCCCAAACGTTCGAGTTAAAGGACTTTCGCCGCTTCCACTCACACAATCACACGCAGTGCACGGCGTACGCCTGTGAACGTCACGCTCGTACGCAGTCCCAGGTGGTCACCGTCCATCTGGAAGGGCAGTGGCGCCTTTGAATGCAAGGTGAAGTCCGTGAGGTCGTGCAGGGACACGGCGTGCTTGCCGCGCGGGCCCCTCTCCGGGCTCGAAGTGAGCAGCTGAGTGGCGTACCGGGTCACGGCGGCGGTGGTGAGGCGCTTCAGTCCGAGGATGTCCAGGCCGGTGTCGAAGGACGCCTTGGGTGCGGCGTACATCGGGCGGTTCCCCAGGTAGGTCCAGGGGGCGGTGTTGCAGATGATGGACAGTGCGAGGTCCGTGACCGGGTCCTGGCCGGGAACGTCCAGGGTGATCAGCCCGTTGCGCCGGTGCGGTTCCTCCATGAACTGCCGGAGGACCTGGCGTACGTACAGCGGATGCGTCGAGCGCTTTCCGCGTTCGCGTTTCTGTTCGACCCTGCCGAGGACGCCGGCGTCGAATCCGAGCCCGGCGCAGAAGGTGAACCAGCGTCCGGGAACGGCCTCGTCCGCGGTGCCCGGGGTGCCGACCGCGAGACCGAGACCGACCGTGCGCTCGCTGCGGTGGGCGAGGGCGTCCAGGATGGCGCCCGTCGCCTCCACCGCGTCGTTGGGGATGCCCAGGGCCCGGGCGAAGACATTGGTGGAACCGCCGGGAACCACGGCGAGGCTCGGCAGCCCCTCGGGGTCCGGGCCGTTGTGGAGCAGCCCGTTGGCCACCTCGTTGACCGTGCCGTCGCCGCCGAGGGCGACCACCAGGTCGATGTCGTCGGAATCGGCGGCCCGGCGCCCCAGGTCCCGGGCGTGCCCGCGGTACTCCGTGGTCACGGCGTCGAGCTTCATCTCGCTCGCGAGGGCGTGGATCAGCACGTCACGGGTCCGCGCACTGGTAGTGGTGGCAGCTGGATTGACCACGAGAAGTGCGCGCATGTCCGCCAGGGTACCTACCGCGCGGTACCGCCCCGAATTCCCGATCCGCCGGGTTCACGCGTGATCACGCAACGTGAACGGGTTCCGTGGGGTGCCCGCCGTGGACCCGGCTTCACGTCCGGCGGGCGGGGATGCGAATCTGAAAGGTGTGAGCACTCAGCAGAACGCGCCCTCTCCGCCGCCCTCGGCCGGCCCGGAGAAGCCGGGCCGGATCGCCGCCCTGGCCGCACTCAACGCGCTCGAAGGCGCGGCGCTCGCCGTCGGCGGGATCTACATGCTGGCCGTCGGGCTGTTCGGCCGGCCTGACAGCATCCAGCAGGCCGAGATGGGCGGGCTCACGCTGGTGGCGCTCGGCCTGATCCCCCTGTTCGCCGCCCGTGGGCTGCTGCGGCGGCGGAGCTGGAGCCGTGGCCCCGCGCTCATCACCCAGCTCATGGCGCTGCCGGTGGCCTGGACGCTGCTGCGCGCCCAGGGCGCCCTGATCCCCGCGGGCATCGTGCTCGCCGCCGTCGCCGTGACGGCGCTCGTGCTGCTGCTCAACCCCGCGACCACACAGGCGCTGGGGATCCGGGGGCCGCGGACGACCCCCGGCGCCTGACCCACCCGTCGTACCGCTCCTGCCCGGCTACTCCTCGACGAGCAGCCGCTCACGCAGCTGGGCCAGGGTGCGGGCCAGGAGACGGGAGACGTGCATCTGGGAGATGCCGACCTCCTGCGCGATCTGTGACTGGGTCATGTTGCCGAAGAAGCGCAGCAGCAGGATCCGCTTCTCGCGTGGCGGAAGGTCCTCCAGCAGCGGCTTGAGCGACTCGCGGTACTCGACGCCCTCCAGCGCCTCGTCCTCGGAGCCCAGCGTGTCCGCGACCGCCGGGGACTCGTCGTCCGTGTCCGGGACGTCCAGCGAGAGCGTGCTGTAGGCGTTGGCCGATTCCAGCCCCTCCAGGACCTCTTCCTCGGAGATGGCCAGGCGCTCCGCCAGCTCGTGCACGGTGGGGGAGCGGCCGTGCTGCTGGGAGAGCTCCGCGGTGGCCGTGGTCAGCGACAGCCGCAGCTCCTGGAGGCGCCGCGGGACCCGCACCGCCCAGCCCTTGTCCCGGAAGTGCCGCTTGATCTCGCCGACGACCGTGGGGGTCGCGTACGTCGAGAACTCGACGCCCCGGTCCGGGTCGAACCGGTCCACCGACTTGATCAGGCCGATCGTGGCGACCTGCGTCAGGTCGTCCAGCGGCTCGCCGCGGTTGCGGAACCTGCGGGCCAGGTGCTCCACGAGCGGCAGGTGCATCCGCACCAGCCGATTGCGCAGCTCGGCCTTCTCCGCCGACCCGTCCGGAAGTTCCCGGAGCTCGATGAAGAGCGCACGGGCCCCGCTGCGGTCGTGTGGATCGTGGTGACCGTGCTCGCTCATCCGGCCCGCCCGCTCCACCTGCGGCTGCTCCACCGAGGCCGGACGGTCCTGCGCGTCGTCCGCGCCGTCGTCCGCGCCGCCTTCCGGATGCGGCCGGGCCTGCTGCTCCGGGAGGGCTGCTGGGCGTACCGCCCCCGACCGGATCGTCTCGTCCCGCACAGGACCGTCCCCGTTCCCCTCGCTCACGCCGGCCCGGGTCCCGCGCCGCGCTGTTTGTAGAGGCTGATGCTGACCGTACGGTCGTCGGCGACCGTCGAGTCGACCTTGCCGGCCAGCGCGGAGAGCACCGTCCAGGCGAAGGTGTCGCGCTCAGGGGCGCGACCGTCCGTCGTGGGGGCCGAGACGGTCACCTCGAGGGAATCGCCGACGAGCCGGAAGACGCAGCTGAGGACGGAGCCCGGCACGGCCTGCTGGAGCAGGATCGCGCAGGCCTCGTCGACCGCGATGCGAAGATCCTCGATCTCGTCGAGAGTGAAGTCCAAGCGCGCTGCGAGGCCGGCCGTGGCCGTACGCAGCACCGACAGGTAGGCACCCGCAGCGGGCAGCCGGACCTCTACGAAGTCCTGGTTCCCGGGCTCGCCTGCGATCTGGGACACCCTCACCTCCAAGGTGGCACAAACTCGTTCGAGGCTCCGGGACGGGTGCCCGGGGCCGTGCGGACCGCCGTCGGTTCTGTGGTTCGGCGACGCTGTCGCGACCCATGATGCCGTGTCGCCGAGACCACAGCCTCACGATTACTCATGGTAAGCATATGAGTACACACAGTGGCTAGAGGTCTGCGGTGGTCAATTGCGAAGAACCGGCGCCGGTTTGACGTACCCAGACGTCAGACGATCGAACCGTCCGCGAAGCACCAACGCCAGCTCTCCGTGCATTCGAAACTGCGCATCACCGGATGACCGGTCGCCTCGAAGTGTGCTGTGGCGTGCTTCAGGGGCGACGAATCGCAGCACCCGACGTGCCCGCAGGCCAGGCAGAAGCGCAGCTGCACGGGATGGGTGCCGGCGGCCAGGCACTCCGGACAGGTCTCACTGAGCGGAGCGGGCTCGGGGCGCGGCAGTTCGGATACGTGGAGGCACTCACTCATGATGGTCACGTTACGTCGGATGTGAGGACGGTGGGATGGACGCATTGCCGCTGGTGGCGCTCGTCGCGGCAAGCGCGGCGGTCGCGGGCGCCGCCCGGCGGACGCCGGTGCCCGCGCCGCTGCTGCTGGTCGCGGCGGGGCTGCTGGCCTCGTACCTGCCGGGAGTGCCGAGTTACACCCTGGACGCGCACATCGTGCTGCCCCTGCTGCTCCCGCCGTTGCTGTACACGGCGGCGGTCGACAGCTCGTACCTCGATCTGCGGGCCGCCCTGCGGCCGGTCGCCCTGCTCTCCGTGGGGTACGTGCTCTTCGCGACGGTCGCGGTGGGGTGGCTGGCCTACCTCCTCGTGCCGGGTCTGCCGCTCACCGCCGCACTGGTGCTCGGTGCGGTGGTCGCCCCGCCGGACGCCGTCACGGCCGCGGCGATCGCCCGCAGGGTGGGCCTGCCCGCCCGGGTCACCACGATCCTCCAGGGCGAGTCCCTGGTGAACGACGCCACCGCGATCACCGCCTTCAAGGTGGCCCTCGCCGCGGCCGTCGGCGAGGGAATGAGCTGGGGAGCCGGGATCGGTGAGTTCGCGCTGGCGTCGGTCGGCGGCATCGGCGTCGGCCTGCTGCTGATGGTGCCGCTGCACTGGCTGCGTACGCACCTGAAGGAGGCCTTGCTCCAGAACACCCTGTCGTTGCTGATCCCGTTCGTCGCCTACGCGGCGGCCGAGCGGGTGCACGCCTCCGGCGTGCTGGCCGTGGTCGTCGTCGCGCTCTACCTCGGGCACCGTTCCTGGCAGGTCGATTTCGCGACACGGCTCCAGGAGGCGGCTGTCTGGAAGATGGTCGCGTTCGTCCTGGAGTCCGCCGTCTTCGCGCTCATCGGGCTGCAGTTGCCCTTCGTCCTCAAGGGGCTGGGTTCGTACGGCGTGGCGGAGTCCTTCGGCTACGGGGCTCTCGTGTTCGTGGCCGTCGTCGTGGTGCGTTTCGTCTGGGTGTACCCGGCGAGTTACCTGCCCCCGTGGCTCTCCAGGCGCATCAGGGAGCGTGAGGGGGCACCGCCCTGGACCTCGCCCCTGATCATCGGCTGGGCCGGGATGAGGGGCGTCGTCTCGCTCGCCATCGCCTTCTCCGTCCCCATGGTCACGCACGACGGGCAGGACTTCCCCGCACGCAACCTGGTGCTGTTCCTGACCTTCACGACCGTCATCGGGACGCTGGTCGTCCAGGGCCTCAGCCTGCCCCTCCTGGTGCGCGTACTGAAGCTCCCGCAGCGCAGCGAACGGGCAGGGACGCTGGCGGAGGCGCAGGCGCAGAGCGAGGCGTCCGCAGCCGCTGACGCGCGACTGGAGGAGTTGCTGGCCGACCCGCGCAACACACTGCCCGGCCCCCTCGTCCAGCGGCTGCGCGCCGTCATGGAGAGGCGCCGCAACGCCGTGTGGGAAAGGCTCGGCGCGGCCAACCCGGTCACCGGGGAGTCGGCGGACGACACCTACCGGCGACTGGCGAGGGACATGATCGCCGCCGAGCGGGAGGTCTTCGTGCGCCTCAGGGACGAGCGGCGGATCGACGACGAGATGCTGCGCGCCCTGCTGCGGCGGCTGGACCTGGAGGAGGCCGCCGCCTACCGGGAGCCGGACGGCGTGTGAGAGGGGTCCCGGCCGTCCCAGGGCCTGCCGGTGACGACCGCGGTGACCGTGGACCCCGGGGCGAACGCGCCCTCCCCGGCCAGCACGGTCAGCCCGTACAGGAGTTTGGCGACGTAGAGCCGCTCGACCGGCAGGCCGTGCCGGTCCTCGAAGTCGTCGGCGAAGGCGTGCAGCTCCGGAGTGGTCCGGGCGTACCCGCCGAAGTGGAAGCGCTCGTCCAGGGACCACCGCCCGGCGGGGGCGCCGAACGCCTCACGCTGCAGGCCGCGCACCGCCTCCCCCAGGAAGCCGCCCCGCAGGACGGGGACGCCCAGGGCGCGCTGTCCGGGGGCGAGTCCGGCGGCGAGCCCCGCCAGGGTGCCTCCGGTGCCGCAGGCGACCGCCACGGTGCCGGTCCGTCCGCGCAGTTCACGGCCGAGCTCTGTGCAGCCCTGTGCGGCGAGCGCGTTGCTGCCGCCCTCCGGGACGACCACACAGTCCCCGAAGAGGCTCAGCAGGCCGTCCAGGACCTCTGGGGTGGTCTTCGCGCGGTAGGTCGCGCGGTCCACGAAGTGCAGGCGCATGCCGTCGGCGGCACACCGGGTGAGTGAGGGGTTCAGCGGCCGGTGGGCCAGCTCCTCGCCCCGTACGACGCCGACGGTGGGGAAGCCCAGGAGGCGCCCGGCGGCAGCCGTGGCGCGGAGGTGGTTCGAGTAGGCCCCGCCGAAGGTCAGTACGGTACGGCCGGCGGCGGCCCGGAGATTGGGGGCGAGTTTGCGCCACTTGTTGCCCGGCAGGTCCGGGTGGATGAGGTCGTCGCGCTTGAGCAGCAGCGTCACGCCGTGCCGCGCGAAGCGTTCGTCCCCGGCCGGCTGCAGGGGTGAGGGGAGCACCGGCTGCAGCCGGGACAGGTCGGGCGCGTCGTCGTCCATGCCTTCATTGTGTGCCGCTCGGGGAGGGCTACTTCAGCCGGTCATGGATGCGGTTGCGCATGCCCGTCATCGAGAAGCCGCGCGGGTCGACCTTCCCCGGCTGCCACTCCCGGTGGCCGATGACGGAGGGGGCGTCCCAGCCGTGGAAGCGGCAGACCGCCGCGGCGGCCTTCTCGACGGCCTCCAGCTGCACGGCGGGCCAGGGGTCCTCCCCGTCGCCGAGGTTCTCGCACTCGAAGCCGTAGAAGTGCCGGTTGCCATCGGTGTTGGACTCGTTGTCCGACGGCAGGCGCTTCTCGGCGACAACGGCGCGCAGGACGTCGTCGTCGCCGAGACCGGCGTGGTTGGCGCGGCCGTAGCCGACCAGGTGGACCCGGCCGTCCTTGGCGATCACACCGTGGCAGAGCGGGCCCGGCAGCCCCGGATAGCCGTCACGGCAGATCTCGACGGTGCGGGCCGTTCCCCTCGTCACGGTGTGATGGAGCATCACACCGTGCACCGGTCCCCAGGGGCCCTTGTGGTTGCGGTTGTGCGTACGCCAGTCGCCCACCTGGACGACGGTCAGCCCCTCGTTCTTCAGGACCTTGAGGAAGTTGCTGGCGGACATGGGTGAGGACATGGCCGACTCCTTACGTTCGCGGGGAGCGCGTCCCCGTACAGCGCTTGTACCGGAACACGAGCCTCCGGCAAACCTGTTCGAGCGTTGTTCGCGTTGTGTGCGAATTGATCAGGACAGTCCGCGAGTGCCCCGGGCGGGCTGTGCTCAGTCCTGGGCGAGCCACAGATCGGGGCCGAACACCTCGTAGTGGATGTCGGCCGCCGCCACCCCCTTCTCCAGGAGCTGCGAACGGACGGCGCGCATGAAGGGCAGCGGGCCGCAGAGGTAGGCACGGGTGCCCGGGGCGACCGGCAGGCCGCTCAGGTCGACGGTGCCGGTGCGGTGGGCGGGGTGGCCGGGCTCCGGATTCTCGTACCAGACGTGGGCGGAGGCGTCCGGGAGGCTGCCGGTGAGCGCCGCGTGCTCCGCGCGCAGTGCGTGGTCGGCGGGCGACCGGTCGCCGTGGACCACGGTGACGGGCGAAGGGTGCTTCTCCTCCGCCAGGTGCTCCAGCATCGACAGGATCGGGGTGCAGCCGATGCCTGCGGAGGCGAGGAGCAACGGGGCGCCGTCGGCGCCGTCGAGCACCAGGTCGCCGTACGGTGCCGAGACGCGCAGCCGGTCACCCGCGCGCAGCCGCGCGTGCAGGTGCGTGGAGACCTCGCCCTCCGGCCCGTCTCCGCCCCGCACCCGCTTGACCGCGAAGGAGCGGGTAGCGGAACCGGGCGAGCCGGTGAGGCTGTACTGGCGTATCTGGAGTGCGCCGTCGGGGAGTTCCACCTGGACGGAGACGTACTGGCCCGGCCGGAAGGCGGGTGCCGGTCCGCCGTCGGAGGGGATGATCCGGAAGGTGGCCACGTCAGGGGTGTCCTCGGCCCGCGAGGCGACCGTCCACTCGCGCCACACGTCGCCCGCCGTCACGCCCTGCTGTGCGTGGAGGCGTTCCTCGAGGGCGATCAGGGCGTTGGCCATCAGCCAGTAGACCTCGTCCCAGGCCGCGGCGGCCTCGGGGCTGACGGCGTCACCGAGGACCTCGGCGATCGCGTCGAAGAGGTGGGTGTGCACGATCTCGTACTGCGGCGCGGTGACGCCCAGTGAGGCGTGCTTGTTGGCGATGCGGCCCAGCATGACGTCCGGCCGGGTGTCCGGGTGTTCGACGAGCTGGGTGGCGAAGGCGGCGATGGACCCGGCCAGGGCCTGCCGCTGCGCGCCGGAGGCCTGGTTGCCCCGGTTGAACAGGTCCCGGAGCAGCTCCGGGTGCGCGTCGAACAGCTTGCGGTAGAAGAGGTCCGCGATGTCCCCGATGGCCGCTCCCACGACGGGGAGCGTGGCGCGGACGGCGGCGGTCGAGGTCTCGGAGAGCATCGGTCGACTCCTGGAGGTGCGGGGGCGGGCCGTTCGGGCGGCCGGCCATTTAATTGGTATATGAAATGCTTATTTTTGACCGGGCGCTGCCTGGGCCGCGCGCGGTGGGTGCGTGTGCGCGGGAGCGTGGACGGATCAGCCGGGGGCGGGGCGGCCCCGGCTGATGCCGATCAGCAGCGGTGCGGTGGGGGAGGACACGAGATCGCCGACCGTGAGCGGATCGAGCGAGGCGTAGAAGGCATCTTCGGCCTGGCGCAGGGCGGAGCGGAGCCTGCAGGCGGAGCGCAGGGGGCACGGGGTGCCCCCCTCGCAGTCGACGACCTCGCCCGGCCCTTCCAGCTGCCTCACCAGGGCACCGATGGAGGCGGACCATCCGGCGGTGGTGAGGGAGAGGCCCCCGCCCCGCCCCCGCCGCGCATCGACCAGGCCGAGATGCTGGAGGCGGGCGACGACCTTCGCCGCATGGGTGTACGGAACCTGCATGGTGGCCGCCACCTCACGGGTGGTCGGCGGGTCCTCGTCCCCTGTCGTGACGGTCAGGCGCATGAGTACCCGGAGCGCCACGTCGGTGAATCGGGTCAGCCGCATGGCGGCAGCGTAGGTAAGTTGCATATCTGATGCAACTTAGGGTGTCCGGTTCCCGGGTGAGGGGACGCGTCATCATGGACGGGTACGGCCCCGTGGCGGATACGGGGCGCGCGTGGACAGGAGAGGCGGTCGGCGGCCGCCCCGAACCCGAACGCAGCCGGCGGGACACCGGCGGGCAAGGCCATCACCGACCCGGCGACGAGGCGGCCGGGGCGCGTGCTCAGCTCGTCTTCGAGGACATCCTCGACGCGGCGGTCTCCTTCGGCGGTACGGTCACCGGTGAACACGGCGCCGGCCTGCCGAAGAGCGGCGGCACGGGTCGCGGACCGGGCCCCGCCGTGCAGCGAGCGGTCAAGGCGGCCCCGGACCCGCACGGCCTCCTCAATCCGGGCAAGGTCGTCGTGCCGGGAGCGCCGCCGGTCCGCCGAGGGCTCCGGCGGGCGGCCTACCGCAGCGGTTCACTGAGCTGCACGGCGCGCAGAGCCGCCGCGAGCGCCTGCTCGTCGCCTACGTCGAGGGCGGTGTCGGTCAGTTTGATGACGTGTTCGTCGCCGTGTGCCAGAGCCTGTGCGAAGACCTCCTCGCGCGTGACCGTGCCCGGCGGGACGTAGGCCACCGGTGCGTCCGGTGCGTACAGGGCGGTCACGGCGGCGGAGGCGGTCCAGGCGGCCTGGAGGCTGGGAACCCACAGGGTGTGCGGGAGTGCGGGCAGGACGCGCAGGACGGCGTTGGGAGCCGTGGCCGCGTGCACCAGCATCGTCGCCTCGCCGTGGCCGTGGGTGGCGTACCGGTGGGTGGCCGCCCGGACCAGTTCGGTGAGCCGGCGGTGCGCCTCGGCCGGTTCCGAGACGGTGGCCGCCCACACCGGCAGGCTCCTGAGGCGTCCGAGCCGGTCGGGGAAGCCGCCCTCGCGCTCGGCGAGGGGCGGCACGGCGTCGAGAGCCGCCGCGGCGCTGCCGGCGCCCGGCACGGGGGCGGCACCCGTGACGGGGCGGTGACGGGCCGCCCAGTAACCGAGGCCGTGGGCGAGTTCGGTCAGTCGCGGCCCGGTGCTCTCGCCCGCCAGGAGCGTGCGCACGGCGTGACCCACCCGGATCACCGGATGCGCCGCTCCGCCGTACATCCCCGGCAGAAGACGGGGCCACCACCGGGCGAGCACGTCGCGCCAGGGCCGCCCGGCCAGCTCATGGCCGAAATAGCCGATCCAGTCGGCGGCGCGGCGCGGGTCGCCCAGGGCGCAGGCCCAGTCGGCGTCCGTGACCGGCTCGACACCGGTCGGGAAGTCCTCGAGTCTGGGGGCGTACAGGTCGAGCCAGCGGTGCACGGCTGACGCCTGCCCGTTGGCGGCGAGGGCCTCGACGGCCATCGGCGCGTGGTTGGAGAGCCGTCCGAACCGTTCGGGACCCGAGATGTGCAGCCGCTGGAGCGCCTCGTCGAGAGTTCCTGTCGTATCCATGGCGAGAACGCTAGGCGGCCGTCCACGCCGCCGTAACGGGCGCAGGAACCAGGCACCGAACGGCTGAAGTCCTAGGTCCGGCGGCCCGGTTCCGGCCCTCCCGCCGCCCCTGCCCCGGGTGCGCCCGGGCCGGTTGCGAACGTCCGAGTGCGGGTGATGTGCCCCGCCCGGGGCCGAATAGTCACACTCTTTTGTGTAATAGCGCATCGTGTTCTCCGGCTGCAAGTCTTCCTCTCGCAGGCCAGCCCAAGATCGAGAGGATGCCGGATGTCCGTTGGTGAAGAGGTCCGCGACACGCAGCCGCCGCAGCAGAGTCTCGGCACAGCGGCTGCGCGGAACCTCGCGACGACGACCAAGTCCGCCCCGCAGATGCAGGAGATCAGCTCGCGGTGGCTGCTGCGCATGCTGCCGTGGGTGCAGGTGCAGGGCGGCACGTACAGGGTGAACCGCCGGCTGAGCTATTCGGTCGGAGACGGCCGGGTGACCTTCGTCCAGACGGGCGACCGGGTCACGGTCATCCCCGCAGAGCTCGGCGAGATCCCGGCCCTGCGCGACTTCGGTGACGAGGAGGTACTGGCCGAGCTGGCGCGCAGGTGCGAACAGCGCGACGTGGCGGCCGGCGAAGTGCTCGCCGCCTCGGGCGAGGCGGCGGACCGTGTCCATCTGCTGGCCCACGGCAAGGTCGAGAAGATCGGGACCGGGCCGTACGGCGACGAGACGGTGCTCGGAGTCCTCGCCGACGGCGCCTACTTCGGCGACCACGTCCTGGTCGACGGCGATGCGACCTGGGAGTACACGGCCCGGGCGGTGACGGCCTGCACGCTGCTGACCCTGCGCCGGTCGGATGTGCTCAACCTCGCGGCCCGCGCGGACTCCCTCCGTGACCACCTCGCCGGCCTGCTCGCCATCCCGCACCAGCGGACCAACCGCTACGGCGAGGCGGAGATCGACCTGTCGGCGGGACACGTGGGGGAGAGCGTCGTCCCGCACACCTTCGTCGACTACGAGTCGGCACCCCGTGAATACGAACTGAGCGTCGCCCAGACCGTGCTGAAGGTCCACAGCAGGGTGGCAGACCTCTACAACCAGCCGATGAACCAGACCGAGCAGCAGTTGCGGCTCACGGTCGAGGCGCTGCGGGAGCGGCAGGAACACGAACTCGTCAACAACCGGGAGTTCGGCCTGCTCAACAACTGCGACTACGGACAGCGGCTCCAGCCCCACGACGGGGCGCCCGGCCCCGACGACATGGACGAACTGCTGTCACGCCGGCGAGGGTCGAAGCTCTTCCTCGCCCACCCACGGGCCATCGCCGCGTTCGGCCGCGAGTGCAACAGGCGCGGCTTGGTGCCGGAGAGCGTGGAGGTCGGAGGCCACCACGTGCCCGCCTGGCGAGGAGTGCCGATCTTCCCGTGCAACAAGATCCCGGTCAGTGACGCCCGCACCACCTCGATCATCTGCATGAGGACCGGTGAGGCGGACCAGGGCGTCATCGGGCTCCAGCAGAGCGGCATCCCGGACGAGATCGAGCCGAGCCTCTCGGTGCGCTTCATGGGCATCGACGAGCAGGCGATCATCTCGTACCTCGTCACGGCGTACTACTCCGCAGCGGTCCTGGTGCCGGACGCCCTCGGCGTCCTGGAGAACGTCGAGGTGAGCCGCTGGCGGTGACGCTCCCGGGGGCCCGGGCGGTGACCCGCCCGGGCCCCCGGCAGGCCGAGGCCGGGACCAAGGTGCCTCGTGGCGCCCGGAAGGAGTGACCGTGACCATGACCAGTACGGATGCCGCGATGGAGGGGCACAAGGCCACCGCGCTCCTGGAGCACACCCGTAACGCCGTAGACCCGCATCTCCGCGCGGCCGTCGGAACACTGCCGGGGGCGATCCGCCGCGTCGCCATGTACCACTTCGGCTGGCAGAACGCCGACGGGACGCCCGCCTCCGGGCAGGCGGGCAAGGCCATCAGGCCGGCGCTCGTCCTGGCCGCCGCCCGTGCGCTGGGAGGGGATCCGGACGAGGCGATGCGGGCGGCAGTCGCCGTCGAACTCGCGCACAACTTCACCCTGCTGCACGACGATGTCATCGACGAGGACACCACCAGGCGGCACCGCCCCACGGCCTGGGCGGTGTTCGGCGTGCCGGACGCCGTCATCACGGGTGACGCCATGCTCTCCCTCGCCCTGCGGCTGCTGGCGGACGACCCGCACCCGGGGGCCACGCCGGCAGCGGTGCGGCTCTCCACCTGCGTCATCGAGCTCTGCGCGGGGCAGCAGGCCGACTGCGCCCTGGAGGAGCGCGGCCCCGACGACGTCATGCTGGACGAATGCCTGGCCATGGCCATGGCCAAGACCGGCGCCCTGCTCGGCTGCGCCTGCGCCCTGGGCGCGCTCTACGCCGGAGCGGGGGAACAGGCGGTCCGCGCCATGGACGGTTTCGGCCGGGAAGCCGGTCTCGCCTTCCAGCTCATCGACGATCTGATCGGCATCTGGGGGGACACCGCCCGCACGGGCAAACCGGTCGGGGCGGACCTGGCCGCCCACAAGAAGTCCCTGCCGGTGGTCGCGGCGCTCACCTCGGGCACCCCGGCCGCTGCCGAGCTCGCCGTGCTCTACCGCGGCCTCATGAACACCCCGGGGGAGGTGAGGAGGGCCGCCGACGCGGTCGACCGGGCCGGCGGCCGCGACTGGGCCCAGGCCGCCGCGGCGGACCGGATGGCGCGGGCCGTACACCACCTGTCACGTGCGGTGCCCGCGCCGGACGGAGCCGGAGACCTGCTGGCCCTGGCCGAATTCGTCACCCGCAGGACCCGCTGAGCCGGGTCACCCTGAACGGTTCGTGTCCTCAACTCTAGGATTTTGTCAGGTAGTTGAGGTGATCGTGAAGGGGGACCGGTCATGGGTGTACGCGTACGGCAGGCGGACCAGCGGGACAGGGACCAGGCCGTACGAATCCTGGAAGGGGCGTTCCATGACGATCCGGTGAGCAGCTGGAGTCTTTCCCGAGGAGGAGCACCGGCGCGCGGTGCACGGGAAGTTCCTCGGCGTCTTCGCCGACATCACACTGGAGGGAGGCAGGATCGACCTGCTGGAGGACGGTACGGCGACGGCCCCGTGGCTGTCCGTACCGGCGGGCGCACCGGAGGAGGACGGCGCCCCCGCGCTCATGCGGGAGACCGCGGATCCCGGCAGCGAACGGGCCGAGCCGGTGGGGAGACTGACCGGAGCCGTCCACCCCCACGACCGCGCGCACGAGTACCTCCTGATGATCGGTGTCTCCCCGAAACACCAGGGGGAGGGCATCGGTGAGGCACTGATACGGGGGGTCATGGAGTGATGCGACCGGGAGGGGACTCCCGCCTACCCGGAGGCGAGCAGCGCGCGCAGCCGCGGTCTCTACGAACGGCTCGGCTTCTCCTTCACGGGCCGGACCGTCGATCTCCCGCACGGTCCGCCGATGTGGCCCATGTGGCGTGAGCCGCAGGGCGGATGAGGGGGCCCGGCCACCGGGAACACGGAAGGGGAGGGTGCCACGGGGCAGGCCCGGGGGCACGGGCTACAGTCCCTGCTCATGACAGATGAGTCGTGGGCAGGCTGGTACCGGGACCGTCGTGGTTCCGAGGCCGTCATTCTCACCACGGACGGGCAGCAGCTCCGTATCCGCATCCGGGGGACGGATTTCGAGGGCGGGAGCTTCGACGGTCTGGGCCCCGCGCCGGGTACGCCGGCCCCGGAAGGGCTGTTCGACCTGGCGGACGGGGTACTCGACGACTGTGTCCTGGAGTGGGACCTCCCGCTGCCGGTCCTCGTGTCCGGAACGGTCCGCCAGGCCACGCTCAGCTGCCTGCTGTCCCTGCGCAGGGCGGACCCGGATCTGTATCTCGCCCTCCATCTGGACGGGGCGGTGTACGAATCGAACCGCGCCGAGGGTGACTTCGCCGCCGCGCTGGCCACGGTCCAGCGGGCCCTGCCGCCGGGCCTGCACCTGCAGACGTGCATAGCCTGCGCGTTCTCCGACTACTTCCCGGCCCCGGCTCGCGGTCTGTCCGGCGGGCTCGCGTGCTTCCGCGGCGCGAAGGACGCCTACCGCGACGTGGTGGGCGGGGACGACGTCGCAGGCCTCTGGGACCGGCGTACCGGATTCGTCCAGGAGATATGGAGCTGCCGGGAGTTCGAACCGCGCCCGGCACACGGGGCCGGTACGGGCCACCGGGGCGCCTTCCCGCTCGAACTGGCCTGAGGCGCGTACGGCACCGGCCTGAGGCGTGTACGGGCTCCGCGTACGGGCGGGGTGCTGTCGCGCCGGCCCGGTGGCGCGTCCCGGAGATCCTCGTGTCCTCGCTGGAGCCCGCCCGCCCGCCGTCCGGCCGCCGTCCCGTGGGGCCGCTCCGCTCCGAACGGAACGGCCCCGGTGGCGCCGTGGTGTCAGGACGCGGTGCGGGCCAGGGCGGCCGCGAGCCCGTTCTGCCAGAGGCTGTTCACCCGCGAGCGCTCGGCCGGGTCGGGATAGGCGTTCGTGCAGGAGGGACCGGGGCCGCCACCGGACATGAGCTCGCTGCACGGCCCGGTGTAGTTGTCCGGAAGCCCCAGTACGTGCCCGGTCTCGTGGGTGGTGACCCGGGTGGAGTCGTACTGCTGGTTCTGGGCGTAGTCGAGGAAGATGTAGCCGCTCCCGTGCCCGTCCGTGCTCGCGTACGAGCCCCGCGAGTCGTTGCCCTCGCGGTAGTCGAAGTCGGCGTCCGACCCCTCCTGCAGCTTGACGTTGCTGACGGAGCTGTTCCAGATGCTGGCGCTGCTCGCTATCTGGCCGCGGAAACTCGGGGCGCCGGTGGCGTTGTAGACCACGGTGACCGCCTGGGCGCCGGGGTTCGCGGCCCGCTTCTCGGCGACCGACTCCATGACGGCGTCGAAGAAGGCGCTGTTCGACGCGGCGTTCTCACTCGAACCGGCGTACGCGGAGTAACCGGCCTGCGCCGCGGGCACGGGGGAGGGGGCGGCGGCGACCGCGGGGGCGGTGCCCAACGCGAGGGCGAGTCCGAGGCCTGCCACGGCCGACACGGCTGTCCTGGGGTGTCGCATGGGGGGTGTCTCCTGCCTGTCCGATGAACCCCGTCCGGAGGCCGGACGGGGAACGGGTGGGGGGTACGGAGAGAGTGTCGGGGCAGGCCGCCCCGCGGCGGATGATGTCAACCAGCGATAGCGCCGGCCTATCGCCCGGACGGCAAGCACACAGAATCAGCACGTGCCAGGTCGCCCCGACACCCCCCGGATCGGCCCGTTTAGAGGGGGTTGGGACATCTGGTGCTCGATGTGCGGACAGCCCTACCCTCACCCTCATGGAGCTCGAGGTGAGACACCTCAAGGCGCTCTGCGCCATCGACGACACGGGCAGCCTGCACCAGGCGGCACGGCGGCTGGGCTTCAGCCAGCCCTCCTTGACCACCCAGCTTCAGCGCATCGAGAAGAGCATGGGAGCGGAGCTGTTCCGCCGGGGGAGGACGGGTTGCCGGCCGACCCTCCTGGGGCGTGCCCTCCTCAGCCGCGCCCGTCCACTGGTGGACGGCATGTCCGCCCTCGTCGGTGCCGCGATGGCGGAGGCGGGGGCGGCCCGGGCCGACGGCCCCGGCCTGCGGATCGGATCCACGGCGAGCAGGGTCATCGGAGGGTGGCTGCGCGGACTGCGGGTGAGGCTGCCGGGTACCGACATCTCGCTCAGGGTGGACGTGTCCGCCCGGGCCCTGCTCGGCGCGGTGGCGGCCGGGCGGCTCGACGTCGCCTTCGTGCACGAGGTGGAGGGCTGCCCGCTCGCCGTACCGGAGGGACTGGACCAGCGCGTACTCCTGGAGCGCGAGCCGCAGTTCATCTCCCTGGCCCGGGACCATCCGGCGGCCGGACAGCCGGTCGTCGACCTCGACGACCTGGCGGACGACCGGTGGATGGTCGACCCCTCGGTGGACGGTGAGTGGGACGGGGTCCGCAGGGTACTCGGCGCCGCCGGCCTCGATCCGCCCGTCCTGCACGGCGACTACCTCACGGCGGCGTCCCTCGTGGCGCTCGGCGAGGCGGTCGCCCCCTGCCAGCCGACCTCCGGACCGCGCGAGGACATGGCGATCCGCCCCCTGCGCGGGGACCCGCTGGCGGTGCGGCTGCTGCTGGTCTCGCGACCGGGCGCGGACACGGACGCCGTGTACGAGGAACTGGAAGCGGCCTACCGTGACGCCGCCCGACGTGCCGAGGAGTACCACCGGTGGCTGCTGCGCCACCGCAGCCCCCTCGTGTACACGTGCTGAACCGGGCAGTTCCCCGTCCTGCGGGCAGTCAGGGCCTGCCGCTGCCCGCAGGAGAGTTCCACGACACCCTGCGCCAGGGTGATGCCGCCGGGGCGCACGCCGCCGGCCTGCGGTGCGCACCCGTCGCCGGCACATGGGCCCGGCTGTGCGAGCGGGGAGGCACGGCCCCGCAACGGCCGGGCCGGCCGGCGCTCGGGCCCGACGCGCGGACCGGGGCGAAGCTCCTCGCGGCGCCCGGCAGCCCTTAGCGTGGCCTGATGGACCGACAACTGCTGCACCTCACGGAAGAACCCCTGTGGGAGGCCGCCCGCACAGCGGGGACGTACGAGATGTCCACCCGGGGCCGCACCCTGCGGGAGGAGGGCTTCATCCACTGCTCGCTGCCCCATCAGCTCCCCGCTGTGGCCCGGGCGTTGTACGGGTCCCGGGGGGAGGGCCTGGTGGTCCTGGTCATCGACACCGGCCGGCTCACGGCGTCCGTCCGGTACGAGGCCGTGGAGCCCGGCGGCGAGGAGTTCCCGCACCTCTACGGACCGCTGCCGGTGAGCGCGGTGGTGGAGGTGCGCCCGTGGGCCGGGCACAGGGTGCCGGAGGAGGGCGAGGCGCGGTGATCAGTCCTCCCGTGGCGGTGACCGGCGCGAGCGGGGCGGTCGGCGGCCGGGTGGCCGCACGGCTCGCCCGGACCGGCGTCCCCGTCCGTCTCCTCGGAAGGGAACCCTCCCGGCTGCCCCGGCTGCCCGGAACGGCCGTCGCGCCTCCCGCGCCGTACGGCGACGGTGAGGCCATGCGCCGTGCGCTCCACGGCGCCCACACCCTGTTCCTCGTCTCGGCGCACGAGAGCCCGGACCGGGTCCTGGAGCACACCACGGCGGTGGACGCGGCCCTCGCCGCGGGCGTCGAACGCATCGTGTACGTGTCGTTCCTCGGAGCGGCGCCCGACGCGACCTTCACGTTCGCGCGCGACCACTGGCACACCGAGGCGCACATCCGGATGACCGGCGTGCGCCACACCTTCCTCCGGGACGGCTGGTACCTCGCTGCCGTTCCCGCGATGACGGGAGCCGACGGCATCCTGCGCGGTCCCGGCGGCGAGGGGCGGGTCTCGGCCGTCTCCCACAAGGACATCGCGGACTCGGCGTCAGCCGTCCTGCTGGACGAGGGGACCGGCCACGACGGCGTCACGTACGACCTCACGGGACCCGAGGCGTTCACCCTGGCCGAGGCGGCCGACGAGCTGAGCCGGTGCACCGGCCGCGCGATCCGGTACGTGCCCGAGACCAGGGAGGAGGCCTACGCCTCCCGCGCCCACTACGGCGCCGAGGACTGGGAAGTGGCCGGCTGGGTCACCTCGTACGAGGCGATCGCGGCCGGCGAGCTGGGCGCCGTCTCGGACGCCGTCCCCACCCTCACGGGACGCCCGGCCCAGAACCTGGCCGCCTACCTCCGGGAGAACCCGGACAGCTACCGGCATCTGCTCCCCGGATCCTGACCCCGGCGGTCACCCTCCACGAGGCGGCCCGCCGCGGCCCGGGTGACGCCGTCCTCGTCGGGAGCGGTGTCCCGGCGTCTTGGTGGGCCGGACGGCCGAGCGGATCCGGGGCCGGCCGGGGTGGTTTTCGCCGGCTCCGGCGCACCCTCCCACGGTGTGCCGCCCGCGGGCCGCTGGTGGGAGGGGTTCGACGGCGAAGGGCACAGCTGCTCGGGGCCGCAGGCACGGCGGCAGACAGGACCGCACCCGGCCCGTCAGGGACGCCGTGAACGGCGGCCTGCGGGACGGGTGCGGACAGACAGGCGATCCGACCGGCGAAACCGCAGGTCAGACCACCTAACCGTAGATCAGGCCTTCTTGGTCTCCCAGAAGATCTTGTCGATCTGGGCGATCAGGTCCAGAGCCTTCTGACCGGTGGCCGGGTCGTTCGAGCCCTTGGCCGCGGAGAGCGCCTTCAGGGTGTCGTTGACCAGCTGGTGCAGCTCCGGGTACTTCTCGAAGTGCGGGGGCTTGAAGTAGTCGCTCCAGAGCACCGAGACGTGGTGCTTCGCGAGCTCGGCGCGCTGTTCCTTGATCAGAACGGCGCGCGTGCGGAAGTCCGCGTCCTCGTTGGCCTGGTACTTCTCCTGGACGGCCTTGACGGACTCCGCCTCGATGCGGGCCTGGGCCGGGTCGTAGACACCGCAGGGCAGGTCGCAGTGGGCGCTGACCTTCACCTTGGGGGCAAACAGGCGGGAAAGCATGGAGCTGTCCTTCCTCGTGATCGTCTTCTCAGGTGGGACATTACTCCGTGGGAAGCCGCTTTTTGCGGCTGCCCCCTGGGGCTTAGGCCAAAAGTCCGGGGTGAGGACGGGACCGGCGGCCGAAACACGCAGCGGTGCGCCGGAGGACGGGGAGGTGCCACAGATGCCGGAACCGGCACAGGAGCCGTGGAGCGGGCCGGCGGCGCGTAAGGCGTTCCAGGTGGTGGAGGTGACAGGGCCGTCGATGGTGCCCACGCTCCACCACGGGGACTGGCTGCTCGTGCAGCGCGGGGCGCCGGTGCGCCCGGGGGACGTGGTGATCCTGCGTCATCCGTTCCAGCAGGACCTGCTGGTCGTCAAACGGGCCGTCGAGCGACGCGGCGGCGGCTGGTGGGTGCTGGGTGACAACCCGTACGCCGGCGGGGACAGCACGGACTACGGGGCGGTGCCCGAGGAGCTCGTGCTGGCCCGGGTGCGGCTCCGCTGCCGGCCGCCGCGCAAGGATCAGCGGTCGGTGCCCGGGCTGCTGGGCTGGGCGGTGTCCGCGGTGCGCCGCGTCCCGCCGGAGCCCTCCGCCTCCAGCCGCTTGCGGGCGCGGTAGGCAGCCACGTTGGCCCGGGTCGCGCAGCGGTCCGAGCAGTAGCGCCGCGAGCGGTTGGTCGAGGTGTCGAGGTAGGCGTTGCGGCATGGCGCGGCCTCGCAGAGGCCGAGGCGCTCCACGCCGTGCGAGGTGAGGTGGAAGGCGAGGCCCATCGCCGCGATCGCGGCGAAACCCGCCGTCGCGTTCGACGGGTGATCGGCGAGATGCATGTGCCAGTCCGGTCTGCCGTCCTCGTCCCGTACGTCATGGCCGGAGATCTGCGGGCTCACGGGGAACTCCAGCAGCAGTGAGTTGAGCAGGTCGACCGCGAGGGTCTCGTCGCCGCTGTCGGCCGCCTCGAAGACCGCGCGCAACCGGGCGCGCACGGACCGGAAACGGGTCACGTCCGCCTCGGTCGCGCGGCGGGCGGCCTGGGCGTTGGCGCCGAACAGTTCACGGATGGACTCGACCGTGGTGAGGGAGTCCTTGCTGCGGGCCGGCTCCTCGGTGTTGACCAGACGCACGGCGTAGTCCGAGTAATAGGCCAGTTCCACTTGTAGTCCTTACGGCGTCGGTCTATGGTCGACATGGCGACCAGTGTAATGGGTGGTTGCGCTCAAAGGGACTTACGAGTCCGGCTGCGGGTGGAGGTTCGAATGACAGTGACGGGCACCGACTGGCAGTCCTGGCAGAGGAGCTGGGACAGGCAGCAGGAGTGGTACATGCCGGACCGCGAGGAGCGGTTCCGGGTGATGCTGGACATGGTCGAGGCCGTCGTGGGGCCCGAACCGAGAGTGCTCGACCTGGCGTGCGGTACGGGCAGTATCACCGACCGGCTCCTCAAGCGGTTCCCGAACGCCACCAGCACCGGAGTCGACCTCGACCCCGCGCTGCTCGCCATCGCGCGTGGCACCTTCGAGGGAGACGGCCGCGTCACCTTCGTGACCGCCGACCTGAAGGACGGCGCCTGGACGGAGCGGCTCCCGTACCGGTCGTACGACGCGGTGCTCACCGCCACCGCCCTGCACTGGCTGCACACCGAGCCGCTCGCCGCCCTGTACGGGCAGATCGGCGGGCTGGTCAGGGACGGCGGGGTCTTCATGAACGCGGACCACATGATCGACACCGACACCCCCCGCATCAACGCCGCCGAGCGCGCCCACCGGCACGCGGCCATGGACCGGGCCCGGGCCGGGGGTGCCGTGGACTGGGCCGAGTGGTGGGCGACGGCGGCGAAGGACCCGGTGCTCGCGGCGCCCACCGCCGAGCGCTTCGTGATCTACGGCGAGCACGCGGACGGTGACACGCCGTCGGTCCACTGGCACGCCCGCACCCTCCGCGAAGCCGGCTTCGCGGAGGCGCGCCCGGTCTGGGCCTCGCCGTCGGACAGCATGGTGCTCGCGGTCAAGTGAGGAGTGTGCGCAACGGGAGGAGGGGCGGCCACGGCCGCCCCTCCTCCCGTTCCGCCCTCCACTGCAACCTGCTGCCCGTCCCGGCGCACTGGAAGGGTGAGACGGTCCGTACGCGCGGACCCGGAGAGGGGCGCAGGTGACACGGACCGACGACGATGCCGCACTGCACGCGTTCGTGGAGAGGAGACGGACGGCGCTGTTCCGCAGCGCCTATCTGCTGTGCGGCGACCGGCACGAGGCCGAGGACCTGGTGCAGACGACGCTCGTCAAGGTCGTACTCGGCGGCAAGCGGCACGGGCGGCTCGACAACATCGAGGCGTACGCACGTAAGACCCTGGTCAACACCCATATCGCCGCCCGCCGCCGCTTCTGGCGGCGCGAGCGCCCGTACGGCGAACTGCCCGACCACGCGGGCGGCCAGGCCGACACGGACACCGGCCTGATGGTCCGGGCGGCGCTCGCCAGGCTGACGGCACGGCAGCGAGCGGTGCTGGTGCTGCGCTACTGGGAGGACCTGAGCGTCGAGGCCACGGCCGAACTGCTCGGGATGCGGGAGAACACGGTCAAGAGCCACACGGCTCGGGGGCTGGCGGCGTTGCGCGCGGACATGGCGGCGGACACGGTGGAGGAACTCGTATGAACGACGTGCACGAACTGCTGGAACGGGCCGCCGAGCCCGCCGGTGATCCCGCGGTCTCCATCGAGGCGGTGTACGCCCGCGCCGCCAGGGTCCGGTTCAGGCGCCGCGCCGCGGTGTCGGCCGCGGCGCTCGCGGTCGTCGCCACCGGGGTGGTCGTGCTGCCCGGGCTCGCGGACGGGGTGAGGACCCCACGGTCCGCGGTGGCCTCCGCGCCGGTGGCGACGGCCTACGGGAGCGGGAAGGCGGACCGCCTCGCCGCACTGCTGCCGTCCGGCGTCGGCAGCATCGAGCAGGTCTCGCTGGCCGCGCTCATCAGGAACGCGACGCCGCAGCAGGACGGGGAGAAGTACGCCGGCCCGCTGGACGGGCAGTACATGGTCCGTGCGGACGGTGGCACGGGCTACCTGGTCCTGTTCTTCATGGAACGGGGCACGGGGGACGAGAAGCCCGGTGGCGGCGCCGGGCAGCGCGACCTCTGCGCACCCCGGGGCCAGGAGCCGCCCCTCGCTGACTGTGTCCGCGAGGAGCTGCCGGACGGAGGTGTCCTGACGACGTGGAGCGACTCCATGGACCACGGGGACGGAAGTACTCCCCGATGGGGTCGTGAGGTCGCCGGCAGGCTGGTGCTGAAGGACGGCTCGGTACTGGGCGCGCGGTCCAGTACGGGCTATCTCGGTGAGCACTCCCAGGGGCCGCTGCTCAAGGCCCCGCCGCTCGGCCAGAAGGAACTGGGCGCCCTGCTGCTGCGTCCTGAGATGCTGCCGAAGACGTAGTGGAGGACGGCGAGGAGGGCGGTGCGGACCAGGTCCGCACCGCCCTCCTCGTACCGCGCGACGGGTTACAGCACCTTCGACAGGAAGGACTTCGTCCGGTCGTGCTGGGGGTTCGTCAGGACGTCGCGCGGGTGGCCGGACTCGACCACCACACCGTCGTCCATGAAGACCAGCGCGTCGCCGACCTCGCGGGCGAAGCCCATCTCGTGCGTGACGACGATCATCGTCATGCCGTCCTCGGCCAGACCGCGCATGACGTCCAGGACGTCACCGACGAGCTCCGGGTCGAGCGCCGACGTGGGCTCGTCGAACAGCATCAGCTTCGGTTCCATGGCCAGCGCACGGGCGATGGCCACCCGCTGCTGCTGTCCGCCGGAGAGCTGGGACGGGTAGTTCTTCGCCTTGTCGGACAGGCCGACCCGGTCCAGGAGCCGTTCCGCGCGGGCCCGGGCGACGGCCTTGGCTTCGCCCTTGACCTGGACCGGAGCCTCCATGACGTTCTCGAGCGCCGTCATGTGGGGGAACAGGTTGAAGCGCTGGAAGACCATGCCGATGTCCCGGCGCTGGAGGGCGACTTCGCTGTCCTTGAGCTCGTGGAGCCGGTCGCCCTTCTGCCGGTAGCCGACGAGGTCGCCGTCGACGTACAGCCGTCCGGCGTTGATCTGCTCCAGGTGGTTGATGCACCGCAGGAACGTCGACTTGCCGGAGCCGGAGGGGCCGATCAGGCAGAAGACCTCACGCGGGGCGACCTCGAGGTCGATGCCCTTGAGGATGTGCGCGGGGCCGAAGGACTTGTGCACGCCCTCGGCCTTCACCATGGCGGTCATGCGGAGACACCTCCCGAGGGGCGGTTGCTGAAGGAGGTGAGGGCGAGCCTGGCCCGCTGGAACGGGGTGAGCGGCAGGCTCCGCAGACTGCCCCGGGCGTACCGGCGCTCCAGGTAGTACTGGCCCACGCTGAACACGCTGGTCATCACGATGTACCAGATCGAGGCGACGAAGAGCATCTCCATCACCGCGTAACTGGTCGAGCCGATCTGCGACGTGGAGCGCAGCAGCTCGTTGTAGGTGACGGCGTAGACCAGCGACGAGGTCTTCAGCATGTTGATGAACTCGTTGCCGGTCGGCGGGATGATCACCCGCAGGGCCTGCGGGAGCACCACGCGGCGCATGGTCTTCGCCTGGGTCATGCCGAGCGCGTGCGAGGCCTCGGTCTGGCCCTCGTCCACCGACTGGATGCCCGCCCGGACGATCTCCGCCATGTATGCGGCCTCGTTCAGGGCGAGGCCCAGCAGGGCGCACATGAACGGGGTCATCACATCGGTCATCTCGTCCTTGTAGATGAACGGGATGTTGAGCACGGGGAAGATCAGGGCCAGGTTGAACCAGAGCAGCAGCTGCACGTAGACAGGGGTGCCGCGGAAGAACCAGATGTACAGCCACGCCACCCAGCTGGTCACCGGATTCCTGGAGAGCCGCATGACGGCGAGCACCACACCCAGAGCCACACCGAGGACCATGGCGAGCACACTGATCATCAGCGTGCGGCCGGCTCCCGCCAGGACGGTGTCGTCGAACAGCTTGTCCCGGACCGCCTGCCACTGGATGTCGCCCTGCGAGAAGGCGTACGCCAGGCCGGCGAGCAGAGCGAGGACGACCACGCCGCTGATCCAGCGGCCGTAGTGCCGGACGGGAACGGCTCTGATGGTCTCCGGTGCGACGCTGGTGGCCTTGGAGACGGGTGCGGCGGCCGATGTGCCGCCGGGCACCTTGTCGAACTTGTCAGTCATGTCGACTGCCCTTCGGTGGTGCGCCGGTCACTTGCCGCCGTTGATGGCGGCCTTGTCGATCGCGCCGGTGCCGGCACCCCACTTGTCGAGCACCTTCTTGTAGGAGCCGTCGGCGATGATCGCGTCCACGGCCTCCTTGAGCACGTCACGCAGTTCGGTGTTGTCCTTGTTCACGGCGATGCCGAACGGGCCGGCGTCGACCTGCTCGCCGACGACCTCGAAGTCCTTGCCGCCGCCCGCCTTGCGGGCCAGGTCGACCGCGACCGGGTAGTCGTTGACACCGGCGACGGCGCCGCCCGACTTCACGCGGGTCTGGGCCTCGGTGTCGTTCTCGAAGGACTCGATCCTGACGGCCTTCCCACCGGAGTCCGTGCAGGCCTTGGACTGCTTCTTCAGGGCCTCCTCGTACGTGGTGCCGCGCTGGACCGCCGCGACCTTGCCGCACAGGTCCTCGATGGACTTGATGCCCTCGGGGTTGCCCTTCTTGGTGTACACGGCGGTGCCGGCCAGGAAGTAGTCGACGAAGTCGACACCCTTGCCGAGCTTCTTGCCGTTGTCGTCCAGGCCCTCCTGGCGCTGCTTGTTGTCCGTGATGGACGACATGGCGATGTCGTGGCGGCCCGTGTTGAGAGCGGTGATCAGGCCGTCGAAGGAGCCGGAGGTGAATTCGAACTTCACACCCAGCTGCTTGCCGAGCGCTTCGGCCAGGTCGGGGTCGACACCGACGATCTTGCCGTTCTCGACGGACTCCATCGGGGCGTACTCGGCATTCGTGCCGACCTTGATGACACCGGACTTCCGGTACTTCTCGGGAAGCTTGTCGAAGAGCGGGGCGCTGTTCTCGGACGTGCCGTCGCCGGTCTTCGTCGAGCCGCTGTCGGTCTGGTCGCCGCAGGCGGTCAGCAGCAGGGTGCCGGCGACCGCGACTGCGCAGACCGCGGCAATCCGGGACTTCGCGGTCGTACGACAGAGGGTGCTTGCGGTCATGATCGGAATCCTCCGGCGGTGAGGGAGTGCTGGTCAGGTGGATACGCACGCACCTTCGAGTGTCGCCACCTTGTGTGATTAGGGCATCTTGCCATTCGGACTCACCCAATCAGGGGGCCAGGCATGTCAAAATCGGGTAACGGGCGACCCCCGAACCTCAACGGGCCGGTACGGCAAGGCCGGACCTTCTGCTGGAAAGTGCGTGTTCCTCCGGAGAATCTCCGGTGCGTCTCGACCTACGGACGGCCTTTGTAGCCCTTGGTGGACTTGTCCAGATATTCGGCTATGAGTCATGTCACCGAGTCGATACCGACTCGTAAGAGACCTGGTCCGTCCGGTAAAAAAGACCTTTACACCCCTCATCCGGGGCTCAGGGCGCGTGTGCGGCGCGCCCGCGCGTACGTGCCTCCCCTGCCGGAGCGGTCCAACCGCTCGGTGCCGGGAACGTACGCGGTGCCCGCCCACCCCTCCTCAACCAGGAGTGGCCACCCTCAACTGATGAAGACTTAAGGGGTCAACACAATGGCAGCGGAGATCGTCAATCCTCGCAGCGACAGCAAGACGCACGGCACGGCCGGTGCGGAGGGGCTCAGCAGTGCGGACGAGCCCTTCGACCCGGCCTTCGCCCTCCACCGCGGCGGGAAGATGGCCGTGCAGGCCACCGTCCCGATCCGTGACAAGGACGACCTGTCCCTCGCGTACACGCCCGGCGTGGCCAAGGTGTGCAGCGCCATCGCCGAGAAGCCCGAGCTCGTCCACGACTACACCTGGAAGTCGCAGGTCGTGGCCGTCGTCACGGACGGCACCGCCGTCCTCGGCCTGGGCGACATCGGCCCCGAGGCGTCCCTCCCGGTGATGGAGGGCAAAGCAATTCTCTTCAAGCAGTTCGGCGGGGTCGACGCCGTGCCGATCGCGCTCGCCACGACCGACGCGGACGAGATCGTCGACACCGTGGTGCGTCTCGCGCCGTCCTTCGGCGGGGTGAACCTGGAGGACATCTCGGCACCCCGGTGCTTCGAGATCGAGCGCAAGCTCCAGGAGCGTCTCGACATCCCGGTCTTCCACGACGACCAGCACGGTACCGCCGTGGTGACGCTCGCGGCCCTGCGCAACGCGGCGAAGCTGTCCGGCCGGACGCTCGGTGATCTGCGCGCCGTCATCTCCGGCGCCGGTGCGGCGGGCGTGGCCATCGCGAAGTTCCTGCTGGAGGCGGGCATCGGTGACGTCGCCGTCGCCGATCGCAAGGGCATCGTCAGCGGCGACCGTGACGACCTCACGGACGTCAAGCGTGAACTGGCGGAGCTCACCAACCGGGCCGGTATCACCGGGTCCCTGGAGACGGCGCTGGCCGGCGCCGACGTCTTCATCGGAGTCTCCGGCGGCACGGTCCCCGAGCCCGCCGTGGCCTCGATGGCACCCGGCGCGTTCGTGTTCGCCATGGCCAACCCGAACCCCGAGGTCCACCCCGACGTCGCCCACAAGTACGCGGCCGTGGTGGCGACCGGGCGGTCGGACTACCCGAACCAGATCAACAACGTGCTGGCGTTCCCGGGTATCTTCGCCGGCGCGCTGCAGGTGCGGGCCTCCCGGATCACCGAGGGCATGAAGATCGCCGCGGCGAACGCGCTGGCGGACGTCGTCGGCGACGAGCTGGCCGCGGACTACGTGATCCCGTCGCCGTTCGACGAGCGGGTCGCTCCCGCCGTCACCGCCGCGGTGGCGGCGGCCGCGCGCGCGGAGGGCGTCGCGCGGCGCTGACGCCGTACGAAGGGCGGGGCGGGGGCCGGGTCGCGAAACGAGCGGCACCGCCCCCGCCCCGCCCTTCCGCGTGACCCGCGGGCTCCGCACCCGGCCGCCGCCCGGCGCTCGGGCTGGGGTGTGCGTCACACCACCGAACGGTTACGTCACGGCACGTCACGGCCTATCGTCGTGGCCATGTTCGCCGCCTACGCAGCCCGCATCGACCGTGACCGGCCCCTCGACGGACTGGAGCTGGGCGAACGCCCGGCGCCCGAGTCGCGGCCCGGGTGGACCACTGTCCAGGTCAAGGCCGCATCGCTCAATCATCATGACCTCTGGTCCCTGCGCGGGGTGGGCCTCGCCGAGGACAAGCTCCCCATGATCCTCGGCTGCGACGCCGCAGGGATCGACGAGGACGGCAGCGAGGTCGTCCTGCACTCCGTCATCGGCCAGACGGGGCACGGAGTCGGCCCGGACGAGCCGCGCTCCATCCTCACCGAGCGCTACCAGGGCACTTTCGCCGAGCAGGTCACCGTCCCCCGCTGGAATGTGCTGCCCAAGCCGAAGGAACTCACCTTCGCGCAGGCCGCCTGCCTGCCGACCGCCTGGCTGACGGCGTATCGGATGCTGTTCACCAACGCCGGCGTGCGGCCCGGCGACTCCGTCCTCGTGCAGGGGGCCGGCGGCGGTGTGGCCACCGCCGCGATCGTGCTCGGCAGGGCCGCCGGGCTCCGGATGTTCGCCACCAGCCGTGACGAGGCGAAGCGCGAGCGGGCCGTCGAACTGGGAGCCGTCGAGGCCTATGAGCCCGGCGCGCGGCTGCCGAAGCGTGTCGACGCCGTCATCGAGACCGTGGGGGCGGCGACCTGGTCCCACTCGGTCAAGTCGCTGCGGCCCGGGGGCACCCTGGT
This sequence comes from Streptomyces sp. NPDC014623, assembly GCF_043088245.1. Lineage (NCBI taxonomy): Bacteria > Bacillati > Actinomycetota > Actinomycetes > Kitasatosporales > Streptomycetaceae > Streptomyces > Streptomyces sp. NPDC014623. The sequence goes on from NZ_JBIBZU010000020.1 coordinate 108,749, forward strand.
CATCTCCGGTGCCACCAGCGGCGACCGGCCCTCGCACGCGGAACTGACCCGGGTCTTCTTCCTGGAACTCAAGATCGTCGGCTCCACGATGGGTTCCAAGGACGAACTGGAGGACCTGCTGTCGTTCTGCGCGGCCACCGGTGTGCGGCCCGTCATCGATGAGACCCTGCCGCTGGACCGGGCCCGTGAGGGCTTCGAGCGGCTCGCCGCCGGAAACCTGTTCGGGAAGATCGTGCTCACCACCTCGTGAGCGCGGCAGCGGAACGGAGGGCGCAGCGGAACTGCTGACACCGGAAGGGCTGCTGCTGCGGCCCTGGCGGCCCGACGACGCCCCGGTGGTGCTCCGCGCCTTCGGGCCCGAGGAGACGGTGCGCCAGGCCGGCCCGTCACGGACCCTTCCGAGGCACTGGAATGGATCGCCGCCCACGCGAGCGAGCGGGCGGCGGGCACCGCGTACACATGGGCGGTCGTCAGGGACGGTGCCGCCCTCGGTTCGGTGTCCGTGGCGGCTGTGAACCACGTCCACAACACCGGCTGGGTCTCGTACTGGACCGTCGGAACGGCGCGGAGGAGGGGCGTCGCGTCGGCGGGCGTACGGGCGCTGGCCCGCTGGGCCTTCGGTGCACTGGATCTCTACCGGCTGGAGCTCGGACACAGGACGGACAACCCCGCCTCCTGTGCCGTGGCCCTGCGGGCCGGCTTCGCCGTGGAGGGGATCGAGCGGAAGAAGCTCCGCTACGGGGACACCCGGTACGACGTGGAGCGCCATGCCCGCCTCGCCACCGATGTTGTCAACAATGGTTGACAGAAGTCTACTGTCAACGTAAGTTGACGTCATGACCGAAGCAACGGATCTCGCCGCACGCGCCGGTGACCATGACCCGCGCGTCGGGCTGCGTGCCGTCGCCGCGCTGCGGCGGCTGCTCGACCAACTCGAAGCCGTCCAGGTGAGAAGCGCCCGCGCCCAGGGATGGTCGTGGCAGGAGATCGCTGCCGAGCTGGGTGTCAGCAGACAGGCCGTGCACAAGAAGTACGGGAGGCATTGATGTTCGAGCGATTCACCAAGGGAGCCCGGGCCACCGTGACCGGAGCGGTAACCCATGCGGAGCGGGCCGGCGTGGACTCGGTCACCGAGGAGCATCTGCTGCTCTCTTTGCTGGACCAGGAGGGCAGCCGGACCTCCTTCGCCGTCGCCGCCCTCGGACTCACCGACCGGCGCTCCTCGGTGGAGACGGCGCTCGCCGAGGCCCGCCGTCGAGGCGGGCTCACCAAGGCCGACGCGCAGGCACTCGCCGGTATCGGCATCGACGTCACGGAGATCGTGGCCCGGATCGAGGAGGCCCACGGTGAAGGCGTCCTGGCGGGTGACCGGAGGAACCGGCGATGGTGGTCCGGCCGCCCCGCCTTCACGAGCGGTGCCAAGAGCGTCCTGGAGAAGTCGCTGCGCGTCGCCCTCGGCCGACGTGATCGGTTCATCGGCGAGGAGCATCTACTGCTGGCTCTGACCGCCTGCCCCGGAGTCGTCGCCGACGTCCTCGCCGAGCACGGCGCGACCTACGCGACGGTGGAGCGCGCCCTGTACGGAGACGGAGGGCAGGGCCGGGCCCGGGCGAGCTGACCGGGCGACGCCGTCCGGCCGGGGGTGCCAGGCCGGCCCGGGCGGCAGCCGGGGTCAGGGTGTGCCGGAGGCGCCCATCGTTTCGTCGGCCGTTCCCCGTAGGGCCGAGTCGATGTGTATCGCGGCTGTGGCCAGATGACGGCGGGCCTCCGCGAGCTGGGTCTCGGTGACGCCGCGGTCCCTGGCCGTGTCGCGGATGTCGTCGCGGAAGCGGTCCAGCAGGCGGTCCAGGTCGCGGGCCGGATCGCCCGTGGGTGTGGTATCGGCGGCCCACTCGATGTCCGGGTCCTCGGATGCCGGCCGGCTGTATGAGGGCCAGGTGCCGGTCCTGGCGAAGCTGCCGAGCTGGCCGGTGATCTCGGCCAGGCCGTCCCGCACACCCGCGGGCCAGTCACCCCGTGCGAAGTGCTCCTGGACCTGACGCGCCGCATTCTGCATCTGTTCCCGCGCCTTCTCGTGTGCCTCCTGGGCCTGACGGCGAGCCTGCTCCGCGTCCTCGCGGGCCTTGCGGGACTCGTCCTTCGCCCTGCGGGCCTGTTCCTTCCACTCCTGCTTGGCCTTGCGCAGCTCCTCCTTCGCGGTGCGCCACGCCTCGCTGTCCCCGAGGCCGGCGTCCCACCCGCTCCGGCCGCCGCCGGAAGTGTGCCGGGACTCCGAGGCTGCCGCTCGCATCTCGTTACGGAGCCGGCCGGCCGCACCTCGCACGTCGTCACGGATCTCGGCGGCCAGCTCGGAGACGGAGTCACGGATCTCCAGCTCCAGATCGGCCAGCTCGCCGCCGCGCCCAGCCAGCTCGGCCCGGCCGGCGTCCGTGATGGAGTAGACCTTGCGGCCGCCTTCGGTGGCGTGGGTGACCAGGCCCTCGGCCTCCAGCTTGGCGAGCCGGGGGTAGACGGTGCCGGCCGACGGCGCGTACAGCCCCTGGAAGCGCTCCTCGAGGAGGCGGATCACCTCATATCCATGGCGGGGCGCTTCGTCCAGCAGCTTGAGGAGGTACAGGCGCAGACGGCCGTGGGCGAATACGGGGGCCATGTCAGAGCACCTTTCCGGACGGCTCGGCATCGTGTGTGTTGTTCTGGGCGGGTGGGCGGCGCAACAGGGCGATCGAACCCGAGACGGTGGTCGCCTTCAGTTTCCCCGTGCCCGCACCCAGTGTGCCGGTGATCTTCTTCGCCCCCCACTGGCCGCCCACGCGCAGATCCTCGAAGGCGTTGGAGACCGTACCGCTCGCGGTGTTCGCCTCGACCTTCGCGTCCGCCGGGTGCGGCAGCCGGATGGCGATCTCGCCGGACACCGAGGTCAGCCTGATGTCCGTCGGTTTCGGCGAGGTGTCGAGATCGAGCACCATGTGGCCGGTGACGGACTCCGCCCGGACCGAGGTGCCGGCGCCCTCGAGGACCGTCAGGTCCCCCGACACGGACTGGAAGCGGAGGTCGCCGGTGACGGTCTGGGCCTCCAGGCTGCCGGACACCGTCTCGGCCCGGACGACACCGGAAAGACCCACCAGGGTGCTGTCGCCGGAGATACCCCGCAGCTCGGTGCGTCCCCGGATGCCCGAGACGACGGCCTCGGCGCCGATCGCGCCGACCTCCACCGCCGCACCGGCCGGCACGGCGAGCGAGACCGCGGCGCTGCGGCGCGGACTCCTGTGGTCGAGCCAGGTGAGGAGGCCCTGCCACGGCAGATCCTCGTAGGCGACGGTGAGGGTGCCGCCTTCCAGGGTCACGATCAGTGGTGGCCCGTCGATGGCGGACACCTCCAGCCGGGCGGTCGGTTCGTCTGTGCCGACGACATTGATCATGCCGTCGACAATGCGCACGCTGAGTGCTGTCACGGGGTCGTCGAAAGTGAGCTTCTGAGGCTCGGCGACGGTCCACGTCGACTCCGGCATGGGTCTGACCTCCCACTGGGTGGCATGACGCAACATATCGCGTCTTCTCAAGAACACGATATATCGCGGGTCGCGAAAGTCAAGGAGGAATCGAAAAGGTGCTCGCGGAGTGGTGGGGCGGACGCCGCAAAAGCGTTCATGAACGAGTGAATTGCCCTAGCGTGTGGGATATGACCGCAACGTCCGTGGGTGCCCTGCTTCTCTGCCGGGCCGATCCTGAGTCCGTACGGCCCGTGGCCCGCCTGCTGCAGGAGCGCATGCTGCTCGTGCCCTCCGGGACCGGCTGGAGTGTGCTCGTCCCTGAGGGGAAGCCGTGGCGGAAGGACGGCCGCGCAGATTACCGGGGAACGCCGGCCGACGGGACCGTCGAGCCCGTCGACCGCGTCGTCGGCGGCTGGGCCACCGCCCTCGCGGTGGGTTCCGCCTGGCCGGTGCTCGCCCTGTGGTGGGACGGAGACCGGTCCGGGTACACCCTCGCTGCGGGCTTCCGCCGCCCTGTCGGCTACACCTGGCTCGCAGACGGCACCCCGGCCGCCGAGGAGGAGGCCATGCGGACGTCTGCCGTCCGGCTGGGCCTCGACCCCGTCCTGGACGTGCAGGCGCTGGAGGCGCTCACCCGCCCCGACCCGGGAGCGGACGCCGGTGCACGGCTGCGCGGACTGCTCGCCGTACTCGCACGGGCCGGAGTGGCCCTGCCACCCGGTTTCACGCCCGGAGACCCCGCCGACAGGCTCCGCTCGGTCGCCGGGGCCCATCCCGAAGCGGAACAGATCGAGGGGGCCGGCCTGCGCGACGCCGCGCGCGTGGGGCTCGACGTGGTCGAGAGCGGCAGTCTCGGCCCCTGGGTGCGCGGCCCCAGGGCCCGCGTGGTGGCCACGGCGCAGGTCGCCACGGGTCTGCCGCTGGCCCTGTGGGGCGCCCGCAGACGCAGCGGCGGCTGGATCACCGCGGGCCTGGTCCTTCTCGTACAGGGTGTGCTGGGGCTCGCGTACAACCGGATCAGGAGTGCGGGCGGAGGAAGCGGAAGCCCCGGACGGTGACTACTCGTCCTCGTCGTCCAGCCGGGCCAGCCAGGTCGCCAGGCGCTCGACGGGAACCTCGAAGTCGGGGTTGAGGTCGACGAACGTGCGGAGCTGCTCGGCGAGCCACTCGAAGGTGACCTCCTCCTCGCCGCGCCGCTTCTCCAGTTCCTCGATGCCACGGTCCGTGAAGTACATGCGACCAGAATAACGAGGCCGGAAAGGCGGAGGGCCCGGCCCCGCGAGATGCTCGCGGGGCCGGGCCCTCCGACGGTGCACAGCCGCTGATCAGGCCTCGAAGACCTCGGTGACCAGCTGAGCCTGCTCGGCCTGGTGGCGCTTGGCCGAGCCGACCGCCGGGGACGAGCCGTGCGGACGCGAGATGCGACGCAGGCGCTCACCGTGCGGCACGTCGGCACCGACGGCCAGGTCCAGGTGGTCGATCAGGTTGAGCGCGATGAACGGCCACGCACCCTGGTTCGCCGGCTCCTCCTGCGCCCAGAGGTACTTCTCGGCGTTCGGGTACTTGGCGATCTCGGCCTGGATCTCCGCACCCGGGAGCGGGTACAGGCGCTCCAGACGGATGATCGCCGTCTCCGTGTCGCCACGCTTCTCGCGCTCGGCGTCCAGATCGTAGTAGAGCTTGCCGGAGACGAAGACGACCTTGCGGACCGCTTCGGCCTCGACCGTCTCGTCGCCGATCACCGGGCGGAAGCCGCCGGTGGTGAACTCCTCGACCTTCGACGCCGCCGCCTTGAGACGCAGCATCGACTTCGGCGTGAAGACGATCAGCGGCTTGTGGTGCGGGTTGTGCACCTGCCACCGCAGGAGGTGGAAGTAGTTCGACGGGAGGGTCGGCATCGCGACCGTCATGTTGTCCTGCGCGCACATCTGCAGGAAACGCTCCGGGCGGGCGGACGAGTGGTCCGGCCCCTGGCCCTCGTAACCGTGCGGGAGGAGCAGGGTGACGCCGGACGTCTGGCCCCACTTCTGCTCGGCCGAGGAGATGAACTCGTCCACGACGGTCTGGGCGCCGTTGACGAAGTCACCGAACTGGGCCTCCCAGATCACCAGGGACTCCGGGCGGGCCAGTGAGTAGCCGTACTCGAAGCCCATCGCCGCGTACTCGCTGAGCAGCGAGTCGTAGACGTTGTAACGGGCCTGGTCGTCGGAGAGGTAGAGCAGCGGGGTGTAGTCCTCGCCGGTCTTCTGGTCGACGAGGACGGCGTGACGCTGGCCGAACGTGCCACGACGGGTGTCCTGGCCGGCGAGCCGGACCGGGGTTCCCTCCATCAGCAGTGAGCCGATGGCGAGGGTCTCGCCCATGCCCCAGTCGATCGTGCCGTTCTCCACGGAGGCGGCCCGGCGCTGCATCTGCGGGAGCAGACGCGGGTGCACGGTGATGCCGTCGGGGATGTTGACCTGCGACTCGGCGATCAGCTTCACGACTTCGGAGGACACCGCGGTGTTCACGGTGACGGGGAACTCCGCCTGCACGTCCGGGACGTGCGGCTGCGACGGCGACGAGGTGGCCTCGCGGACCTCCGCGAAGACCTTCTCCAGCTGGCCCTGGAAGTCCTGGAGCGCCTGCTCGGCCTCTTCCAGCGTGATGTCGCCGCGACCGATGAGGGACTCGGTGTAGAGCTTGCGCACCGAGCGCTTCTTGTCGATCAGGGTGTACATCTGCGGGTTGGTGAACTCCGGGTTGTCGCCCTCGTTGTGCCCGCGGCGGCGGTAGCAGATGAGGTCGATGACGACGTCCTTGTTGAACGTCTGCCGGTACTCGAAGGCGAGCCGCGCGACGCGGACCACGGCCTCCGGGTCGTCGCCGTTGACGTGGATGATCGGCGCCTCGATCATGCGCGCCACGTCGGTGGCGTACATCGAGGAGCGCGAGGACTCCGGGGCGGCGGTGAAGCCGACCTGGTTGTTGATCACCACGTGCACGGTGCCGCCGGTGCGGTAGCCGCGCAGCTGCGACATGTTGAGCGTCTCGGCGACGACGCCCTGGCCCGCGAAGGCCGCGTCGCCGTGGAGCGCGACGGGCAGGACCGTGAAGTCCGTGCCGCCCTTGTTGATGATGTCCTGCTTGGCGCGGGCGATGCCCTCCAGGACCGGGTCGACCGCCTCCAGGTGCGAGGGGTTGGCGGCCAGCGAGACCTTGATCTGCTCGCCGTCCAGGCCGGTGAAGGTGCCCTCGGCGCCCAGGTGGTACTTGACGTCGCCGGAGCCGTGCATCGACCGCGGGTCGAGGTTGCCCTCGAACTCACGGAAGATCTGCGCGTACGACTTGCCGACGATGTTCGCCAGCACGTTCAGCCGGCCGCGGTGGGCCATGCCGATGACGACCTCGTCCAGGCGGGCCTCGGCGGCGGAGTCGATGACCGCGTCGAGCAGCGGGATGACGGACTCGCCGCCCTCCAGCGAGAAGCGCTTCTGGCCGACGTACTTGGTCTGCAGGAACGTCTCGAACGCCTCGGCGGCGTTGAGGCGGCGCAGGATCCGCAGCTGCTCCTCGCGCTCCGGAGCCGGGCGCGGACGCTCCACCCTGTCCTGGAGCCACTTGCGCTCCTTCGGCTCCTGGATGTGCATGAACTCGATGCCGGTGGTGCGGCAGTACGACTCACGCAGGACGCCGAGGATGTCGCGGAGCTTCATCATCGTCCTGCCGGCGAAACCGCCGACCGCGAAGTCGCGCTCCAGGTCCCACAGGGTGAGGCCGTGTTCGGTGATGTCCAGGTCGGGGTGCTTGCGCTGGCGGTACTCCAGCGGGTCGGTGTCGGCCATCACGTGACCGCGGACCCGGTAGGAGTGGATCAGCTCGAAGACCCGCGCGGCCTTGGTGACGTCGTCGTCGTGCGAGGCGTCGATGTCCTTGAGCCAGCGGACCGGCTCGTAGGGGATGCGCAGCGCCTTGAAGATCTCGTCGTAGAAGTCGTTCTCACCGAGCAGGAGCTGGGCCAGCACACGGAGGAACTCGCCGGACGCGGCACCCTGGATGACCCGGTGGTCGTACGTCGAGGTCAGGGTCATGACCTTCGAGATGCCCAGCTTGTTCAGGGTGTCCTGCGAGGTGCCCTGGAACTCCGCCGGGTAGTCCATCGCGCCGACGCCCATGATGAGGCCCTGACCGGGCATCAGGCGGGGCACCGAGTGGACGGTGCCGATGCCGCCGGGGTTGGTCAGCGAGGCGGTGACACCGGAGAAGTCGTCCATGCCGAGCTTGCCGACACGGGCACGGCGGACGATGTCCTCGTAGGCCTGCCAGAACTCGAAGAAGTTGAGCGTCTCGGCCTTCTTGATGGCCGCGACGACGAGCTGGCGGTCGCCGTTCGGCTTCACCAGGTCGATGGCCAGGCCGAGGTTGACGTGCTCCGGCTTGACCAGGGTCGGCTTGCCGTCCTTCACCGCGAAGGAGTAGTTCATCGACGGCATGGCCTTGAGGGCCTGCACCATCGCGTACCCGATGAGGTGCGTGAAGGAGATCTTCCCGCCACGGGCGCGCTTCAGGTGGTTGTTGATGACGATGCGGTTGTCGAAGAGCAGCTTCACCGGCACCGCGCGGACCGATGTGGCCGTCGGCAGCTCCAGCGAGGCGTTCATGTTCTTCGCCACGGCGGCCGACGGGCCGCGCAGCGTCACGAACTCGGGGCCGCCGGGGGCCTCGGCCGGAGCCTCGGCCTTCGCGGGCGCCGGGGCCGCCTTCGCCGGCACGGTCTTCGCGGGGGCGGCCTTCGCGGGGGCGGCAGGGGCCTTCGCGGGCGCCGCCGGAGCGGCGGCCGCGGGCTGCTCGGCCGGGGCCGCGGCCGGAGCCTGCGGCGCGGCCTGCGCCGGGGCGGTGCTGTTCGCGGCGGTGGCGGCCGGAGCCGGGGTCACCTCTCCCGCAGGTGCGGGGACGGGCTTGTCCGCCGTGCCGGACGTGCCCGGCTTGTAGTCGGCGAAGAAGTCCCACCAGGCACGGTCGACCGAACTGGGATCCTGGAGGTACTGCTGGTAGATCTCGTCGACGAGCCACTCATTTGGGCCGAAAGCGGCGGCCGGGTCGGACCCGGAGCCTGCTTCTTGATCGGTCGAGATGCTCGAGTTACTGGGGGACTGAGACGACACGGCGGCAACCGCCCTCTTCCGCTTCACAAGGTGATGGACAGCGGAAATCAAGGCTACGCCTCCCGAGCCGTTACGTGCAGGCCGGGCCGGGCTTCGTCGTGCACATCACATCGGAAGCCGGGTTTCGGCGCATGAAATGGCGGGAAACAAGCAGGGTTCCACTGCCTTTCGGTACGCGAGGCCGGTGCTACGGCCCCCTGGACCGTATCTCTTTCCCGGGCGGGAAGGAGAAACGGGGTCCTCCGCTTCGAACGCAGGGTCAGCCATTGATCTGCACGTTCCCCGGAAGAGTGACTTGAATCCGGCAGCCGCGGGCGGATTCGGCCACCCCGATGCGGCCGCCGTGCAGATCCACCGCCCAGCGGGCGATCGCGAGCCCGAGCCCCGTGCCGCCGTCACTGCCCGGCCCGTGCGGGGACGGCGCCTGGCCGCGGTTGAAGCGCTCGAAGACCCGGTGGCGTTCCGCCTCCGGGATGCCGGGCCCTTCGTCGATGACCTCGAGTTCGAGCGACTCGGGATACTCCCCGCGCCGCGCCAGCACCGTGACCCGGCCGTGCGGCGGGCTGTGCTTGACGGCGTTGTCGATCAGATTGGCGACCACCTGGTGCAGGCGCTCCGCGTCCGCGTACGCCGTCAGCTCGGGTGGCGACACGTCGAGGTGCAGATGGACGTCCGTACGGGAGTGGTTACCCGAACCGGAGGAGAGCCGGCGCTGTGAGGAGGCGAGATTCGCCTCCTTCAGCACACCCGACAGATACGGCCAGACCTCGAAGCGGCGCGCCTTGAGCGTCACCACACCGTTGTCCAGCCGGGAGAGGTCCAGCAGGGTCTCCACGAGCCTGCCCAGACGTTCGGTCTGTTTCAGCGCCGTACGCATCGTCTCGGGATCCGCGGCGGACACCCCGTCCACCACGTTCTCCAGGACGGCTCTGAGAGCCGCGATCGGTGTGCGCAGCTCATGGGAGACGTTGGCCACCAGCTCCTTGCGGTGCCGGTCCTCCGCCTCCAGGTCGTCCGCCATGCGGTTGATCGTCTGGGCCAGGTCCCCGAGCTCGTCCCGCCGCCCGGCGCCGCTCACCCGTCTCGTGTAGTCACCGTGCGAGATGGACCGTGCGACGGCGCGCATCTCGTCCAGCGGTGCGGTCAGGCCGTGGGCCACGAACTGGGTGATCAGCAGCGTGGCGATCACCGAGAAGACCGTGATGAACCGGAATTCGGTCCTGGTCCGCAGGGCGACGATCAGCAGGCCGGTCGTGATGAACACGGAGATCACCACGAGCGTGCCCAGCTTGGCCTTGATCGAGAAGGGCCGCAGTCCCGAGCCCGGCCGCGTCATGGCGCGGGTGTCTCCAGGGCGTAGCCGACGCCGTGCACGGTACGGATCCGTTCTGCACCGATCTTCCGGCGCAGAGCCTTGATGTGGCTGTCGACCGTACGGGTTCCGGAGGCGTCCGCCCAGTCCCAGACCTCGGCCAGCAGCTGCTCCCGGGACAGGACCGCGCGCGGTGTGTTGGCCAGGCAGACCAGCAGGTCGAACTCGGTCGGGGTGAGGTGCACGTCGTCGGCGCGGACCCGGACGCGGCGCTGCGCGTGGTCGATCTCCAGTTCGCCGAGGCGCAGGATGCCGCTGCGCGGCGTCACCGCGGCCAGTGCGGCCCGCTCGACCCGGCGCAGCAGCACGTGCACCCGCGCCGCCAGCTCCCGCATGGAGAACGGCTTGGTCATGTAGTCGTCCGCGCCGACCCCGAGCCCGACCAGCATGTCGGTCTCGTCGTCGCGTGCGGTGAGCATCAGCACCGGTACGGGGCGCTGGGCCTGTACGCGGCGGCAGACCTCCAGGCCGTCGAAACCGGGAAGCATGATGTCGAGCACCATCAGGTCGGGCTGCCAGGCCTCCGCCGCGTCCACGGCCGCGGGGCCGTCCAGTGCGGTCTGCACCAGGAAACCCTCCGCCCGCAGCCGGGCGGAAATGGCGTCGACGATCGTCGGGTCGTCCTCTACCACCAGCACCCGGCGCTGAGCCCCGGGGGTGGCCGCGACGCCGTTGTGGGTGGTGTGTGTCTGTTCCATCGCCCCGCCCCTGCCCGTTCTCGCGGAGGCCATTCCCCCGGAGGCACGGTTATCGCTTGTCGTTTTCGTCGGTGACCCTTGTGCCGGTCAGCAGCGTAAAGGCAGAGGATGCCTCTCGGCTACGCAGGGTGTTGCCCGTCGTGAAGGTGTTACCCGCGGGAAGGAGACGGACCGGCGGACTTGTGCCACCTGTTCCATGGTGGGGCAGGGATGTGCATACGGGGTGGGGGTTCAGTGCTCCCGGAGTGCGAGATGGACCACGTCCGGCACACCTCGGGCAACCGCTACCTCTTCGGTCCTTACCGCGCGGAATCCGGCATTCCGCAACGCTTGCTCGAAGGCGGCCGACGGCTGTGCGGACCAGACGGCGAGGACTCCGCCGGGCGTCAGACGCGCGTGGCAGGCCGCGAGACCGGCGGGCGAATAGAGACTTTCGTTACCCTGGGTGACGGTCCAGTCGGGGCCGTTGTCGATGTCCAGGCACAGCGCGTCATAACGCTCCGTGGCCGTACGGAGATGGGCCACGAGATCGGTGCGGAGGATCTCGGTCCGCGGATCGGCGAGCGCCTTCCCGGAGACGCGGCCGAGCGGTCCGCCGAGGTGCCAGTCCACGATGGCCTGCTCCCGCTCGACCACGGCGATCCGGCCCCAGCGCGGCTCCGTGGCGGCCCGCACCAGTGAGAACCCGACACCGAGCCCGCCGATCAGCACCGAGGGGCCGGGCCGTCCGGCGGGCAGCGCGGCGAGCGCCGCGTCGATCAGCAGGCGCTCGGAACGGCCGTCGGAGGTGTCCATCAGGAAGCAGCCGTTGGCGATGATCTCGAAGTCGTCGCCGCGCTCACGCAGGACGACTTCGCCGAACGGTCCTTCACGCCGGTCGAGGACGACGGGGCGGGGGGCGTCTGTGGCGGGCATGGATGTGGTCTCCGGTCTCCGGCGGGTGGTTCTGGCTCCGGCCGCCTCAGTTTTCCCCGCCGCCCGCCCCGGGACCAGTGGATTTACACGGTCTCACCCTTCGGGGCGGGGCGTTTTCGTCCCGTGGGCCCGGGTGTACTCGGCGGACAGCCAGGGGCCCAGATCCTCGACGAGCATCGTGAGCACGGCCGGATCCGGCGACGGCGTCCGGGCCGTTGCGGCGGCGGTGCGGACCTGCGCGACGCGTTCCGGGTGGCCCGGGTGGTAGCGCGCGAAGAGTTCGGCGGACCGGTGCAGATCGCTCGTCCAGCCGCCCCAGCGCGGCATGACCAGGGTGAACGCCGACCGGACGAGGCGGCGGGAGACGCGTCGGCCCAGTCGCAGGCGCGCCTCCTCGGTCGCGGCGCCGGCGGCGAGGGCGCGCCAACGGGGGAGCGCGAGTGCCAGATCGCCGTTCGTCTCGCGGGCGAGCAGCGAGGTGGGGCGGTAAGGCGGCAGACGCGTGGCGAGGTCCTCGCCCAGCAGCGGGGTGCACAGGCAGGCGACGAGGAAACCGAGGTCGTGACGCTCCGCCTCGCTGAGCACGGCGTGGACGTGCGAGAGGAGCAGGCCGGCTCCCTCGATCACCGCGAACGCGGAATTCAGGGCGCCGCTGGTGTCCTCGGCCGCCGCCCGGTCCGCGGCGGTGGGCCGGTCGTGCAGGACCACGAGCAGGTCCAGGTCGGACACCCCGGGAATGGCCGTGCCCCGCGGAACGCTGCCGTAGAGGTAGACGCTGTGCAGCCGGCCGGGGCCGAACGCGTCGGCGACGCGGAGGCGGGCCGCCTCGACCACCGGGGCGAAGGCCGCGTGCACGCGCTCGGTGGCGCCTTCGCGGCGGATCGTCCCGTCCGCCGCGAGCCCTTTGTCCTCCGTGCCGCTCTCCTCGCCCATGCGCGGAGTTTCGCAGGCGGGAGCCCGGCACGGCCCTTGATCGCTGAGAGCGAACGCAACCCGGGGAACATTCAGGGGCTCACAAGCATTGAGTCCACATAGCTCAACTTGCCTGCCGAAGGGGAGATCATGACTGCTGAGTCCAATGCGTCCCGGGCGATCACGCCGGTCGACCTGCCCGTGCTGCCGCTCGACGACGAGGTCGTGCTGCCGGGAATGGTGGTGCCGCTCGACCTGTCGGACGCGGAGGTGCGTGCCGCCGTCGAAGCAGCCCAGGCCGTAGCCCGCACCGGGGGTGGAAAGCCCGAGGTGCTGCTCGTACCGCGTATCGACGGCAATTACACCGGGACCGGTGTCCTGGGCACCGTCGAGCAGGTCGGACGGCTGTCGGACGGGGACCCGGGCGCCCTCATCAGGGCCCGCGACCGGGTGCGGATCGGCGCCGGGACCAGTGGGCCCGGCAACGCGCTGTGGGTGGAGGGCACGCGGATCGACGTGGCCGTGCCCGATCCTCTGCCCGGCTCCGCCGCCGAGCTGGCCAAGGAGTACAAGGCACTCGCCACCAGCTGGCTGAAGAAGCGCGGCGCCTGGCAGGTCGTGGACCGGGTCCAGCAGATCGACGACATCTCCGCTCTCGCCGACAATTCCGGTTACTCACCCTTCCTCACCACCGCCCAGAAGGTCCAGTTGCTGGAGACCGCCGACGCGGTCGCCCGGCTGAAGCTGGCCGTCAAGTGGCTCGGCGAGCACCTCGCCGAGCAGGATGTCGCCGAGTCGATCGCCAAGGACGTCCAGGAGGGCGTCGACAAGCAGCAGCGCGAATTCCTGCTGAGGCGCCAGCTCGACGCCGTGCGCAAGGAACTCTCCGAGCTCAACGGCGATCCGGAGGGCGAGTCGGACGACTACCGCGCGCGCGTCGAGGCCGCCGATCTCCCCGGGCACGTCCGTGAGGCCGCGCTCAAGGAGGTCGAGAAGCTGGAGCGCTCCTCCGACCAGAGTCCCGAGGGGTCCTGGATCCGGACCTGGCTGGACACCGTCCTGGAGCTGCCCTGGACCGAGCGGACCGAGGACGCCTACGACATCCGTGGTGCGCGGGAGATCCTCGACGCCGAACACGCGGGCCTGCAGGACGTGAAGGAGCGCATCACCGAATACCTCGCGGTGCGCAAGCGGCGTGCCGACCGCGGGCTCGGTGTGGTCGGCGGCCGGCGGGGTGGTGCCGTGCTGGCGCTGGTCGGTCCGCCCGGTGTGGGGAAGACCTCGCTCGGCGAGTCCGTGGCGCACGCCATGGGGCGCAAGTTCGTCCGGGTCGCGCTCGGCGGTGTCCGGGACGAGGCGGAGATCCGGGGCCACCGGCGCACGTACGTCGGCGCGCTCCCGGGACGCATCGTCCGGGCCGTCAAGGAGGCCGGTTCGATGAATCCGGTCATCCTGCTCGACGAGATCGACAAGGTCGGCTCGGACTTCCGGGGCGACCCGGCGGCAGCCCTGCTCGAAGTGCTCGACCCGGCACAGAACCACACCTTCCGCGACCATTACCTGGAGGTCGAACTCGACCTCAGTGACGTCGTTTTCCTGGCCACGGCCAACGTCCTCGAAGCCATTCCGGAGGCTCTGCTCGACCGCATGGAGCTGGTCACTCTGGACGGGTACACCGAGGACGAGAAGGTCGTCATCGCCCGTGACCACCTGCTCCCGCGCCAGCTGGACCGGGCCGGTCTGGAGAAGGGGGAGGTCGGCCTCGACGAGTCGGCGCTGCGCAAGCTGGCCGGCGAGTACACCCGTGAGGCCGGGGTGCGGAATCTGGAGCGGGCCGTGGGGAGGCTGCTCCGGAAGATCGCGGCCCAGCACGAACTGGGTGAGCGGGAGCTTCCGTTCACGGTGTCCGAGAAGGACCTGCGGGGGCTGATCGGCCGGCCGCACCACGTACCGGAGTCCGCCCAGGACCCGTCCGAGCGCCGCACCGCGGTGCCGGGGGTGGCCACCGGGCTCGCGGTGACCGGCGCGGGAGGCGACGTGCTGTTCGTGGAGGCGTCGCTGGCCGACCCGGAGACCGGGGCGGCCGGACTCACCCTCACCGGTCAGCTCGGCGACGTGATGAAGGAGTCCGCACAGATCGCGCTGAGCTTCCTGCGTTCGCACGGCGCGGAGCTGGAGCTTCCGGTCGCGGATCTCAAGGACCGGGGCACGCACATCCACTTCCCGGCGGGCGCGGTCCCCAAGGACGGTCCGAGCGCCGGTATCACCATGACGACGGCGCTGGCCTCCCTGCTCTCGGGGCGGCTCGTCCGGACGGACGTGGCCATGACCGGTGAGGTGTCGCTGACCGGACGGGTGCTCCCCATCGGTGGCCTGAAGCAGAAGCTGCTGGCCGCACACCGGGCCGGCATCACCACCGTGGTGATCCCCAAGCGCAACGAGGCCGACCTGGACGACGTCCCGGCGGAGGTCCTCGACACCCTGGAGGTCCACCCGGTGACCGATGTCCGTCAGGTGCTGGAGATCGCGCTCGCCCCGGCCTCGGCCAGGGTGCAGGACAGGATCCCGGCCGCCGCGTAGGCGTCACGCTGTGACGGGCGTGGCACCACGCCGACGGCCGGTACGGACGGCCCGCCCTCCCCCGGGAGGGCGGGCCGTTCCGCGTGCGGGCGGGCCCCAGGGGGTGCGACGCGGAGCCGGTTCCCGGTGATCCGGGGGTCGGCGGGGAACCCGGTCCGGCCCGCGTCGTGAGGGGTCAGCCGTTCGCGAGCGCCACCACGCGGTCCAGCGCGCCGTTGAAGCGGTTGTGGTCACCGACCGTGGGGCCCGATGACGTGTACTGCCACATCGTGTAGTAGCTCCAGCCGGCCGGGAGCTCACCGACCGTGGTGTTGTAACGGGCCACCCAGAGCGGATTGGTGCCGCCGAAGCCCGCGTTGTTGCCCGTGCAGTCCTTCCACCAGCTGGTCGCGGTGTAGATCACCGGGTCACGACCGGTGCGCGCCTTGTAGGTGTTCACGAAGTCGCGGATCCAGGCGGCCATGCCCGCCTGGGTCTTGCCGTAACACTGTGCGCCGTACGGATTCCACTCGATGTCCAGCACCCCGGGCAGCGTCCTGCCGTCCCTGGACCAGCCGCCGCCGTTGTCCACGAAGTAGTTCGCCTGGGCCGCTCCGCTCGTCGTGTCCGGAGTGGCGAAGTGGTAGGCGCCCCGGATCATGCCGACGTTGTAGGAACCGGTGTACTGCTGCGTGAAGTACGTGTTCTTGTAGTACGTCCCCTCGGTGGCTTTGACGTAGGCCCACTTCACGCCGCTGTTCCACAGGGCCGGCCACGCGACGTCGCCCTGGTGGCCGCTGACGTCCACGCCTTCGGTCTGGACGGCCGACGTGCCGGCGGGGGTGCCGCTTCCCCGTCCGTCGTGGGCGATCACACCCTGGCCCATCCTCGCCGTGCCCCGTTCGAGGACGGCCGGGAGTCCGTCGGCGGAAGCCGCGCCGGGCAGTGCGAGCAGAAGAGCGAGGGCGGCGAGCGGTGCGCCCGCCGCGGAGAGGCGGTGGCGGCGAGGTGCTGCGGTTCCGGATCTGTGCACGGGCATTGCGTGCCTCCGAGGGCTCGGTGGGGGAGCTCATGGCCGGGGAGCGGGTGCGGGACACTCCTGCGGCATGTCCGTCATGGAATGGACATGCCATTCACGGTCCTCATGAAGCTACGCACGTAGACCCGGGCCCCGGAAGGGGTCCTGGCCGCTGCCGGAGGTCTACGCCTGCGAAATACTGGCTCAGCTGCGGCGATGGCCGGAGTCGAAGGAAAGTTTCATCGGCGGGAAAGCGTGTGAGGGGTGCTGACGTGCACGGGAGCGGAAGCGGCGGCGAACCCGGCGCCATGTCCGGAAACGGTGTGGACCATGAATTCCTCGCCCTGGAACGGGAGTTGGCCGTGTTCCTGCGGCGGGCCCGGGCCAACTCGGGGGAGATGGCCCGTGAGGTCCATCCGGATCTGGAAGCCGCCGCTTACGGGCTGCTCGTGCGTCTGGAGTCGGCCGGCCGGCAGCGTGCCACGGATCTCGCCGCCTACTTCGGGGTGGGCAAGGCGACCATGAGCCGCCAGCTGCGGGCCCTGGCGGATCTCGGCCTGGTGGCACGGGAGACCGATCCGGCGGACGGACGCGCTTCGCTCGTCCGCCTCACCGAGGAGGGGCTCGCGCGCTTCCGCAGCGTCCGTGACGCACGCCGGGGCCGGTACGCCCGCAAGCTCGCCGGCTGGGACCGGGCCGAGGTCGCGGAGCTGGCCCGGCTGCTGCACCACTTGAACGAGCGTGCCGAGGGCTGAGGCGCCGGGCCCCGGTGCCGTCCGGGCGGTCCACCTCCGGCGGGACCGGACGGGCCGGTGCGGCAAGGGCCCGAAGGGCCGGCGAGGGGCGGGCCCGGCGTCCGCGGGGGCCGCTACAGCTCGACGAGGACCGCCGTCGCGTCGTCATGTGTCTTGCTGCGGCGCAGGTGCACGCGGTCGGTGTCGGCCCGTTCCAGCTCCCTGACCCGGTCGATGAGCCCCTGCGGCCCCTCCTTGCGCAGCACCCTCAGCACGGCCGCCCAGTCGCCTTCCCGGAATTTCTCCGTCCAGCGGCTCGCCCCGTCGGTCAGTGCCGCCAGTGCCCGGACCTGGGACCGGGGCGTCTCGCCGGTCACCGCGCGTGAGGAGACCGAGGGGTCCGCGGCCGCGGTGAAGAAACCGCCCTCCTTGTTCCGGACCCGGGCGTCCGCGATCTCGTCCGAGAGCAGCGAACCCGCCGGCAACCGGTCGAGCCGGTCGTCCAGCAGCGGCCGGACCGTGCCGTCGGCCGCCTCGACGAGCAGGACCGAGTCGGAGAGCACCAGGTGCTCGATCCGCTCGTCGTCCCAACGCGCCAGGACCACTGTTGCCTGAGGTGTACGTGGGTGAGAAAGGTCACACAGGGGACGGTGTGTGTCGGCGGTGCGCCGGATGGACGACGAGAGGATCTCGGCCAGTGTCAGATCCCGCCGCGAAGCGGACAGTTCGGCCAGGGCGCCCCCGAGCCGGGCGGTGAACCACGGAACCGAGTGCACACAGCCGCCGCCGTCGGGAAGGGGTGTGACGCCGTCGAGCAGGACGAGGGTGCCACCCTGGCCTGCCGCGGGAGCGGCGACCGACACCCAGTCCTCGTTGGGGCGTTCGGGGCTGCCGGGCCCGGTGGCGAGTTCGATGCGCATCCGGCCAGTCTGCACGATGTCTTCACGACGCCTGCACGATCCCGCGATCGAACGGTACCAGCAGGTCGGACGGCCCTCATCGGCGGAATCCCGGGCCCCGGCATATGCGGGCGGGCATACTGCCAAAGCCTGGCCCGAAGTTCCACCCGGCGGTCCGTGCATACCCTGCGGTGCCGGTGGGGAGACTTGTTCGTCAACTCCGAAGTGATGTTCACTCGTTCGAGTGGCGGAGCGGTTGATGCGCGGCCCCCTCCCAAAAGCACTGGAATGGTCGGAAGTCGTACGACGCACACCAGGGCGGGGTGCCCATCACGTGACCGTGCGTCACCTCTGCTTCAAGGGCGGACGAGTCAAGATTGCGAGCACCGGTGCAGAAGAAGCGGCCTCGGAGCAAGGACAGCACGCGCGAGGAGTCCGAGGCGATGCCTCAGGCAGCAGGTGCCGCCAAACGGGCCGTGCGGGTGCGGAGCCGGCTCGTCGCCGGCGTCGCCGTCGTAGGGATCACCGTCATCGCCGCAGGTGCCCCCGCGGCCCTGAGCGCATCCTCCGATCTCAACGAGTCCCAGCGGCTCGTCACGCTCGCCGAGCTGAACCAGCAGGCGATCACCCTCGCGCACTCCCTCGCGGACGAGCGGGACGAGGTCATCGCCCACATCGCGGGCGGCCGTGCGGACGAGGACGGCGAGGGCGGC
Source organism: Streptomyces sp. NPDC014623 (assembly GCF_043088245.1). Classification (NCBI taxonomy): domain Bacteria; kingdom Bacillati; phylum Actinomycetota; class Actinomycetes; order Kitasatosporales; family Streptomycetaceae; genus Streptomyces; species Streptomyces sp. NPDC014623. Next base: position 127,204 of record NZ_JBIBZU010000020.1, read on the forward strand.
ACCACGAGCCCCGCGGCCCGCGTGGACCAGCAGGTGGACGAGATCAGGGAGGCCGCCCCGGCCACCCTGCGCCGGGACCTCGCCGCCATCCCCTCGCTCCGCCGGACCGCCCTCACCGGGGAGGGTTCGGCGATGGAGGCGTACCAGGCGTACTCCGACGTCATCGCCAAGCTCCACGACCTCGCCGAGGAACTGGCCGAGAAGACTCCGCCGCGTGCCGCCGACGCCACCCGCGCGCCGCTCGCCCTGGGCGGTGCCGTGGAGCAGGCCTCCGCCACCCGGGGGCTCCTTCTGGCCGCGCTCGCCGTGCCCGGCACGGAGCCCTCGCAGCAGACCGACCCGGTCACCGGCCTGCCGGTCCGGGGCGAGGACACGGGCGGCAGCGAGGGTGACCGCGCCCGCGGCGAACTGAGCGCCGCCGCCCAGCAGTCACGGGTGCGCGAGCTCGCCTTCCTCGCCGACTTCGACCAGGCCGCCGGGCGCTCGGGGCGGGACAAGCTGGCCTCCACGGTCACCGGTCCCGAAGTCACCGGCGCGGAGAAGTACCTCACCCGGTTCACCGACCGCCCCGAGCTCTCGGAAGCCGACCGGGAAGCCGACCCCGAGAAGGTCGAGGCGGCGCTCTCCGCCCGGATCGACCGGATGCGCGGGGTCGAGTCCGCCCTGGGCGCCGCGCAGGTCGAGCGGCTGGAAGGGCTGCGCGACGACGACGTCACCGCGCTGGAACTCCGCCTCGCCCTGCTCGGCGGCTGCCTGCTGGTCGCCGTCGGCGTGTCCACCGCCGTCGCCCGCACCCTCACCCAGCCGCTCGCCGTCCTGCGGATCGGCGCCGGGCGCATCGCCGCCGAGCCGGAGACCGCCGAACCGGTCCGCTACACGGGGCGCAACGACGAATTCGCCCAGGTCGTCCGATCCATCAACGCTCTGCACGGCAAGCTGCACGGGCTGCACCACGATGTCACCGGCCGGCTCGAGAGCATGGAGACCGAGCGCGGCGAACTGATCGCGGACCGTGAGGCCCTCACGCTCCAGCGGGCCGAACTCCAGGTCCGGGTGGCGGAACTCACCGGGCAGCTCGAGCGGCTGCGGAACACGGTCCACCACACCTTCGTCAACCTGTCGCTGCGCACGCTCGGCCTCGTCGAGCGGCAGCTCGGAGTCATCGAGGGACTGGAGGAGCGCGAGCAGGACACGGAGCGTCTGGCGACCCTCTACAAGCTGGACCACATGGCTACCGTCATGCGGCGCCACAGCGAGAACATGCTGGTTCTCGCCGGGACCGATCACAGCCAGGGGCACGCGGGGCCGATCCCCCTCGTCGACGTGCTGCGCGCCGCGGTCAGCGAGATCGAGCGGTACGAGCGGGTCACCATCCAGTCCCTGCCGCCGCACGCCCAGGTCGCGGGATTCGCCGCCGACGACCTGAGCCACCTCCTCGCCGAACTCCTGGAGAACGCCACCTCCTTCTCCCCGCCCGACTCCCATGTCGAGCTCTCCGGCTGGCTCCTGGAGACCGGGGAGGTGATGCTCTCCGTGCAGGACGAGGGCATCGGCATGTCGGCGGTCCGGATGGGTGAACTCAATGCCAGGCTGGCCGATCCGGCGTCCTTCGAGGCAGGTGAACAGGCCGCGGACGGCGCCGGGCTGGGCCTCCAGGTGACCTCACTGCTGGCGGCCCGCCACGGCGTACGGGTGCAGCTGCGCGAGCAGAAGGGGAACGGGGTGACCGCGGTCGTCGTCCTGCCGCAGGCACTGCTTCCCAAGACGCCGCCCGTAGCGTCTTCGTCGTCCGTGCAGCCGCCCGGGGACGCGCCCACGCTGAATCTGCCGGGCTCGGTCGCCGAGGCCAACTCCCATGCCCTGCCGCCCCGTTCCGCACCCCCCGCCGGGGACCCGCTGATCGCGGCAGCCGAGCGGACCCTGCGGGCGGCGGGCCCGCAGCCCGCGGCGCCGGATACCGCAGCGACGCCGCCCACGACGCCCGCCCCCGCCGAGGCGGCCTCCGAGTCCGCCCCCGCGCCCGCGGTCCGGGAGGAGCCCGAGTCCGAGTCCGAGGCCGAGACCACGATGCAGGTCCGGCTGCCCGGACAGCCGGGCGCTCCGAGCCCGGACGCTCCGGCTCCGGACGCTCCGGCTCCGGATGTTCCGTCCCCGGACGCCCCGAGTCCGTACGCCATCGGGCCCGAGCGCCACGAGCACGTCGCCGACACGGCCCCCGCACCCGGTCCCGCTCCGGCCGCCGATCCGCTCCCGGGCCCCCGGCAGCCGCTGACCGGCCTGGGCGAGGAGGTGCCCGACCCGGCACCGCAACCCGAGCGCCTCACGGACAAGGGGCTGCCCAAGCGCACCCCCAGGATCACCGCGCCGCCGTCGGCCCCGGTCACCGAGCACAAGGGGAGCCTGGACAAGGAAGCCCTGCGCCGCCGGCTCGGAGGCTTCCACCAGGGAGCGAAGGACGGCCGCCGAGACGTCGAGGCAGAGATCGGGGCAGGCGGCACACAGACCGACCACGACCGTAACGACGGTCGAATCGATGAGACGGGGGACACAGTCGAGGAGGCACGCAGTTGACTGCGCCCAGCACATTCGGGCTGAGTACCGAGGCCCGGAACCTTCACTGGTTGCTGAGCAATCTCGTGGAGGAGGTGCCAGGGGTCCACTCGGTCACCGTCGTCTCGTCCGACGGGCTGATGCTGCTCTCCTCGGACCCCGGTCTCACGACAGCCAAGGCGGCAGGACGGCGGACGGGCCCCAGGGGTTCCAGCGCCGACCTCGCCACCATCGTCTCCGGCATCGGCTCCCTCACGATCGGGGCGGCCAAGCTGATGGACGGCGGAGGCGTCAAGCAGACGATGGTCGCGATGGACGAGGGCAGCGTCTTCGTCATGTCGATCAGCGACGGTTCCCTGCTCGGTGTGCACGCCACCCCTGACTGCGACATGAGTGTCGTCGCCTACCACATGGCACTCTTCGTCGGCCGCGCCGGACACGTACTCACCCCCGAACTCCGCAGCGAGCTGCGCAAATCGATGGAGAGCACCCAGTGACGTCAGCTGCTGAACCCGTACGAAAACTCCCCGTGCGGGGTGCCGGCCGCAAGGTCGCACGAGTCCGTCCGTACTCCCTCACCGGAGGCCGTACCCGCTTCGGCCACGTCCTGCTCGTCGAGACGTGCGTCGCCGCGCTGGACGCCCCGGAGGAACGCCGCGAGCTGACGAACGGCAACCTCGCCTCGCGCGTCATGCCGGAGCTCCACGCCATCGTCGAACTCTGCCGCCGCATGCGTACGGTCGCGGAGATCTCGGCCCTGCTGAAGATGCCGCTCGGTGTGGTCCGGGTACTTCTCAGCGACTTGGCCGACCAGGGAAAGATCCGCGTCTTCGGCACCGGTCACGGCACCGGCCGGCCCGACCGCGCGCTGCTCGAAAGGGTGCTCGATGGACTCCGCCGTCTCTGAGGCGCCGCTCTTCACTCCGCGGCAGCGAGGACCGCAGGACCGGTCCGACGACCCGGTACAGGCCTGGCAGCTCGACCACACACGGGCGCCGATCGCGACCAAGATCGTGGTCGCGGGCGGTTTCGGCGTGGGCAAGACGACCTTCGTCGGCTCGGTCTCCGAGATAACCCCGCTGCAGACCGAAGCGCTGATGACGCAGGCCAGTGAGGAGACCGACGACCTCACCGCCACGCCCGACAAGGTCACCACGACCGTCGCGATGGACTTCGGACGCCTCACCCTGGGCGACGACCTCGTCCTCTACGTCTTCGGAGCCCCCGGCCAGCAGCGCTTCTGGTTCATGTGGGACGACCTGGTGCGCGGCGCGATCGGCGCGGTCGTCCTGGCCGACACCCGGCGCCTCGCCGACTGTTTCGCGGCGCTCGACTACTTCGAGAGCTGCGGCCTCCCGTACGTCGTAGCCGTCAACCACTTCGAGGGGGCGCCCGGTTACGAGGAGGACGATGTCAGGGAGGCCCTGACCATACCTCCGCACGTGCCTGTTGTGATCATGGATGCGCGCAAGAGGATCACCGTCGTCGAGTCGCTGCTCGCCCTGGTGGGCCACGCACTCGATGTCGCCCCCGAGTAACGACAGACGCGCCCAGCACACGTAACGGAGAACCGCGATGCGGAAGATACTCATAGTCGGAGCCGGCCAGTCCGGTCTCCAGCTGGCTCTCGGACTGCAGTCCCACGGGTACGAGGTCACCCTGATGTCCAACCGCACCGCGGACGAGATCCGGTCGGGCCGGGTCATGTCGACGCAGTGCATGTTCCACACGGCTCTCCAGCACGAGCGTGACCTGCAGCTCAACTTCTGGGAGCCGCAGGCCCCCCGGATCGAGGGTCTCGGGGTCTCGGTCGCCGGCCCCGACTCCTCGCGTGTCATCGACTGGGTCGGCAAGCTGGACGGCATCGCCCAGTCCGTCGACCAGCGCGTCAAGATGGCCGGCTGGATGGAGACCTTCGCCCAGCGCGGCGGACAACTCGTCATCCACGGCGCGGCGGTCTCCGACCTGGACTACTTCTCCCGGACGTACGACCTGGTGATGGTCTCGGCAGGCAAGGGCGAGCTGGTCTCCATGTTCGGCCGGGACGCCTCCCGTTCGCCGTACGACGCTCCGCAGCGCGCGCTGGCCGTGGCCTACGTCCACGGTCTGGGCCCCCGCCCGGAGCACCCCGAGTTCGACGCGGTGCGGTGCAACCTGGTCCCGGGCGTGGGTGAACTCTTCGTCATGCCGACCCTGACGATGTCCGGCCGTGCGGACATCCTGTTCTGGGAGGGCGTCCCCGGCGGCCCGCTCGACGCCTTCCAGGGAGTCAAGGACCCCTCGGAGCACCTCGCCAGGACACTGGAGCTCATGAAGAAGTACACCCCGTGGGAATACGCACGCGCCACCGAGGTCGAACTGACCGACGCCAACGGCACGCTGGCGGGCCGTTACGCCCCGACCGTGCGCAAGCCCGTCGGCCGGCTGCCCGGTGGCGGTCTGGTCCTGGGCGTGGGGGACGTGGTCGTCGCCAACGACCCGATCACCGGCCAGGGCTCCAACACCGCGTCGAAGTGCGCCCACTCCTATCTGCACTCGATCCTCGAGCACGGCGACCGGCCGTTCGACGAGGAGTGGATGGAGGCCACGTTCGAACGGCACTGGGAGAAGACCCGGCACGTCGTGAAGTGGACGAACGCGATGCTCGCACCGCCGCCGGAGCACGTCCTGAACCTCATCGGCGCGGCCGGTCAGCTCCAGCCCGCCGCGGACCGGTTCGCCAACGGGTTCGACGACCCGGCGGACTTCGACAACTTCTTCTTCGAGCCGGAGAAGACGAACACCTACCTCGCCGAGATCTCGGGCGCGCAGGGCTGACGGCCGCGCGTGGGGAGACCGGGCCGTCCCGTTCCGTCACGCGGGCGTGGACGGATCCGGCGGCCCGGCTCTCACGCGCCCGGGGCGTCGTACCCCGTGTCCGGCCCCGAGGCGGCGCCCTCGGGGAGCTCCGGCGGCCTGTACCCGCTCAGCGGCTCGCCCTCCGGGTCCGGGCGGACGGCTCCCAGGAGGGGGTTCGAGGCCACCGGCGAGACCTTCACCGCGGCGCCGGGCCTGGGGGCGTGCACCACGAGGCCGTTGCCGACGTAGAGCGCGACATGGGTGGCCTTCGGGAAGTAGACCACCAGATCACCGGGGCGCAGTGAACCGACCGGCACCCTCGGCAACCGGCGCCACTGCTCCTGCGAGGTACGCGGGATCCCCCGGCCCGCAGCCGACCACGCCTGTGACGTGAGCCCGGAGCAGTCGTACGACTCCGGTCCCTCCGCGCCCCACGCGTACGGCTTGCCGATCTGCTCGACGGCGTAGCGGACGGCTGCCGCGCCCTCCTCGGAAGGCGGGCGTGCCGAGCTGAGCGCCCCCGAGGCGGCCAGCGCGCCCTGCGCCTCGTCGATGTTCTTCTCCTCCAGCGCCGCCAGTGCCGCGAGCTGTTCCGCCGACAGCGAGGCGAGCACCGCCTCGATGCCCTTCAGCCGGGCCCGCACGGCGTCGCGCTGCTTCTTCTGCCGGGCGGCCAGCACCCGTTGCCGCTTCTGTGCCGCGCGGGACCTGGCCGCCAGTGCCTCTGCGTGTCTCTCCGCGCCGGTGAGCCGGTCGATCACGGCCGACCGGCCGGCCTGGACGCGCTCGATGACATGCCCCTGTTCCAGTGCGCGGGCCGGGTCCTCGGCGAGCAGCAGCCGCAGGTACACGGAGAAGCCGGTGCGCCCCTGGTACTGGTCACGTGCCAGCCGCCCCGCGTCCCGGCGCCCGGCGCCCAGTGCCGTCCGGGCCCGGGCGAGCTCGGTGCGCAGCTTCCTGGCCTCGGCGGTCCGCTTCCTCAGCTTCTCCTCGGTGGCGTTGTGGAGCTCACCGGCCTCCTCGGCCTTCCGGTAGAGCGTCTGCAGCTGCTTCAGCAGCCCGGCCACACTCTGCGGAGCCGCTCCGGAAGCCGGTGCGGGGTCCGGTGCGGACGGTTCGGCGACGGCGGGGGAGGCGGCGACGACCGCGGCCAGCGCCGCCGTGCAGAGGGCGCGTGCGACTCTGCCCGACACGAGATCACCTCCGGTGTCAGGGGGAGATGCCGATTAATCGGACAACCCCATAAGTGATCGGATCGTGTCCATCCGGTCACCCGGCCCCGGGTGATGCAAGGACCGCCCTGCGTGCCGCCCGGGGCGTGGCCCGAACGGCGGAGGCCCGCAGGCCCCGGCCCGCATCGCACGGGGTCATTCCACGGGGAAGGCGTAGAACGCCCGCTCCCGCTGCACGACGGCGGTCTTCCCCGCCGCCAGTACCCGGTAGGGCGCGCTGACCGTGGCGCCCTTCGGGTCCTGGACGCCGATGTCCTGGAACTTCCACAGCCGGCGTCCGTCCGCCGCGGCGAACGCGGTCACCTGTGAGGCGTCCGCGGCGAGCAGCGTCCTCCCGCCACCGCACAGTGCCAGCGCGGGGGCGTCGCCACCGGGCGGTACCTCGGTGGACCGGCGCCAGAGCAGCTTGCCGGTCGCCCGTTCGACCGCGCCGACCTCCTGGTTGCGGTTCGTGGTGTGGAGCAGCTTCCCGGCGGGGACGGGCGGGCCGAAGCGGAGTGGATCGTCCTGACGCAGCGCCTCCATGGCGCACCCCCCTAGTGACCGTGCCCTCGGCACCTGACCGCCGATCTTACGGTCGTGGGCACGGATGACACTCAGGACCCGCTGCGGGGCTTGTTCCAGGGCCACTTGGGGGTGAAGCGCTCACGGCCCCCGGGGGCGTACTCGTACACCCAGCCGCGCTGCAGCCCGAGCCGTTCGGAACGGCCCGCCGGAGCACGGCGGTAGGCGTACACGGTGGCGGGGCCGCCGTCGGCGGCCGGCACGGGGACCTCGTACCACTTGGGCGGATGGCCGGTCGGCCCCAGCAGGACCGGCAGCACCCGGCCGTCCAGGGGGCCGCCGCGGAAGGGCGTGTTCTCGCTTCTCACCGGGCCAGTGTCACTCAGCCCGGCGGCAGCAGGTGCGCGGCCCGGCCCGCCACCGGGACGATCAGCGTCGCGAGCCGCCCGGCGGGCCCGTCGGCGGTCTCCTGGCTCAGCAGGTCCGCCATCACGGCGTCCGTCTCCTCGTCCGAGGCGGCGGTGACCGCGAGCAGGGCCATCAGATGGTCGACCAGCCAGGCCCTGAGAGCGGAGGCCGGAGGCTGTTTCCCCTCGTCCAGCCAGATCAGGGACGCCGCCTCGACGGCCGCGATCCAGGTGCGCACCATCATCCGCAGGCGTGGCCCGGCGGGCTCCTGCCCCGGTCCGGTGCCCCGGCCCAGGTGGAGCAGGATCTGCTCGGCCGCGGACCGGCGCACGCCGTCCACGATCGTGGACGTACGGGAGGTCTCGGCCACGCTGCCGCCGCGCAGCAACGCGCTGAAACCGGCGTCGTGCTGGTCGACGAAGCCCAGGTAGCGGTCCAGGACCCGGCTGACCCGCTCGGTGGGCGGGCCGACGGCGGGTTCCGCGAAGCAGAGGGTGAGCTGCTCGGCCGCCGACCCGAGGGCGGCTTCGTACAACTGCTGCCTGCCGCCGGGGAAGTAGCGGTAGACCAGCGGACGGGAGACGCCGGCCGCGACCGCCACCTCGTCGATCGACACGTCGTCCGGCGCCCGGTGGGCGAAGAGGGTGAGCGCCGCGCCCAGCAGCTGGGCGCGGCGCTCCTCGACACCGAGCCGTCGGTAGGCGCGGGCCGGAGGTGCTGCGGGTGCGGAGGTCATACCCCGAAGCCTAAGCGGTGCCTTCAAGAGCCCCCTCAGGCCAGCAGACCCGAGCTCTTCCACAGCCTGCGTCCCACCCCGTTGAGCACACCGATGTCGTCGAAGAAGTCCGTGAGCCGCTTCGCGCCCGTCTGCATGACCTCCGCCCGGTGGCCGCTCGCCCTCACCTGCGCGACGGCCTCGTGGCGGTCCAGACCGACGTTGTCGTACACCTGCGGATTGACGAAGCAGACGGAGAAGACACGTGCCGCCTCCCCGCAGTTGAGCCTGGTCAGCCGGCGCTCCCAGAGGGGCGCGGTCACCATCTGGCGGCGCAGTTCCTCGCGTGCGTAGCGCACGTGCCGGGCCTCCTCGACGACATGGATGCGGGTCACTCCGCGTACGAGCGGCTGGACGCGCTCGTCGGGGAAGGTGAGCCGCTGCATCCAGTCCAGGATCTCCTCGCCGAGCAGGGTCGCGGCGAACGAGCCGGGGGTGGTGGAAATGGTCTTCAGCACCCGCGCCAGGTTGTGGTAGCGCCGGGGTACCGGGTAGCTGGGCGCCCCGCCCCACTCGATCATGCGGGCGAACATCATGGAGTGCCGGCACTCGTCGGCTATCTCGGTGAGGGCGTAGCGGACGTGCTTGCTCGTCACGGACTTGTCGTAGATGTGCCGGACGAGCAGCTGCATCAGGATGATCTCGAACCAGATGCCGAGCGAGGCCAGCGACGCCGCCTCGTGGCGGGCCAGGTCCATCCGCTGTTCCTCGGACATCTTCCGCCACAGCGGGGTGTCGTAGAGGGAGACCAGCTCGGGCGGCCAGAACCACTTGCCGTCCTCGGCCGGGGAATCCCAGTCGAGCTCGGTGTCCGGGTCGAAGGAGTGCTTGGCGGAGGCTTCGAGCAGGCGTGCCGCGACCTGTTCGCGGTCCTTGAGCGGGCCGAGCGCGTCACGCAGCGCCTGGATGTCCTCGTCGGTCACTGTCGTCATGACTGAAACGCACCTCGCACATGGGTTACCGGCGGTCAGGTTTCCGGACACGCATTATGAGACCTCCTGTCAGCAAGGTGGTCAATCCCCTGTGCGCGACTTGTTGACCGGGTGTCTACCAACGTGTGAACCTGCCAACTGACGTCAGCACCACGGAATGCACGACCCTCGCCAGGCGAAGGAGCTGTCCGTGTCGACACACGACCTCTACATCACCGCACCCCCCGCGCCGGCATGGCAGGTACCCGCCACGGGCGCGGCCCGGTTCAGCTGGGACTACGACGACGGCCGCGAACGCCTCCTCGCCCTCTACCAGAAGGGCAAGGACAAGCAGTGGGACGGCAACAAGCGGATCGACTGGAGCCTGGAGGTCGACCCCGCCGACCCGCTCGGCACGCCGGACGAGGCCCTCACGCTCCACGGCACCCCGCACTGGGCGAAGATGACGGAGCGGGACCGCGGCGAACTGCGCAAGCACTACACCTCCTGGCAGTTCAGCCAGTTCCTGCACGGGGAGCAGGGCGCCATGGTCTGCGCCGCCCGGATCGTGGAGTCCGTCCCCGACCTGGACGCGAAGTTCTACTCCGCCACCCAGACGATGGACGAGGCCCGGCACGCGGAGATCTACGGCCGCTTCCTGCACGAGAAGATCGGGATGCTCTACCCGGTCAACGACAACCTCCAGGGGCTGCTCGGCGACACCCTGCGTGACTCCCGCTGGGACATGCCCTACCTCGGCATGCAGGTCCTCATCGAGGGGCTGGCACTCGCCGCGTTCGGCATGATCCGCGACACCACGACCAAGCCGCTGCCCAAACAGGTCCTCGCCTACGTCATGCAGGACGAGGCCCGGCACGTGGCCTTCGGACGGATGGCGCTGCGCGACTACTACAAGCAGCTGAGCGACGCCGAACTGCGCGAGCGCGAGGAGTTCGTCATCGAGGGCTGCTACCTCATGCGCGACCGCCTCAGCGGCGTCGAGGTCCTGGAGAACTTCGGCATAGGCAGGCAGGAGGCCAAGGACCTCTCCGAGCACTCGGAGTACCTGCAGCTCTTCCGCAAGCTGCTGTTCAGCCGGATCGTCCCCTGCGTCAAGGACATCGGCCTCTGGGGCGAACGGCTCCAGAAGGCCTACGTCGACATGGGCGTCCTCGAGCTGGGCGACTCGAACCTGGACCTGCTGATGGCCCAGGACGAGGAGGTGGCCGAGCAACTGGACCGGGACCGTTTCGCGGTGGAGGAGCAGGCGCGGGTCGCGGAGGTCGCGGAGGCGATAGCGGAGGGCGGGAGCTAGTTCTCCCCGGGGATCTCGATCGTCCTGCCGTTCTCGTCGACGGTCCGGGTGTTCCAGTAGGTGTACCACTTGTCGTCCACGTGCTCGGGGACCTTGCCCTCCGGGTAGCGGGCGTAGCCCTCGGGCGGCTCCTCGCCGTCGGGAACGCATGCGCTGCCGGCGCTCCCCACGGCCAGGACCGGGTATTCGCCACCGCCGCACACGGCGTCCTGCATGGAGCAGGCGCCGGTGAGCAGGGCGACCGTGACGCCGGCCAGGGCGAGCCCGAGCCTGGTGCGGGACGGGGTGCGGAGTCGGGTGGCCGTGCGCATGGCGGGCTCCTTCTGGTGTGCGGCTGACTGGGTACAGCCTGCCGTGACCGGAGGGGAGGGGCGTGAGCACGCGTACTCATATCCGCTGTACGCGCCGGGTGCGCGGGCGGAGGGCAGCGGGCATGAACTCGCCTTCCCGCCACGGTGATCGTGCGGCGGTAGTCCGCCCCGTGGCCGACGGCGGAGGGCCCCGGGGCGTGCGGACACGCCGTGTGCCGTCGCCGGGGGGGGGGGGGGGGGGGCCCCGGGGGGGCGGCCCCAAACGTGGGGGGGGCCCCCGCATTGGGGGGGGTGGCCCGCCCCCCC